>JAFAKB010000080.1 GCA_019235885.1 Candidatus Eremiobacterota bacterium
CGAAGCGCGGCCGCAGCCGTTTTCCGCCCGCCGCGAGCATCCGCCGCACCGCTTCGGTGATCAGCTCGTTGTCGGCCCCGAACGAGTTGCGGAAGAAGTCTTCGACCAGCGCGAGCAGATCGCGGCCGGCCGGCACGCGCTCGAGCATCAGGCGACCCCGACGTGGATCGCGATCGCGCCGAACCCGAGCCGGATCGTGCGCACCTCGCGGAAGCCCGCGGCGCGGAAGCGTTCCGCGAGCGCGTCGGCGCCGGGGAAATTCGTCAGCGAGTTCGGCAGGTAGCGGTACGCCGTCTTCGAGCCGCCGACGAGTCCGCCGACCAGCGGGACGATCCCATAAAAGTAGAAGCCGAAGGCGCGCCGGACCAGCGGGTTCGCGGGCTTGGTGACGTCGAGGTTGACGAAGCGCGCCCCCGGCTTGAGGATGCGCCGCGCTTCCCGCAGCGTCGCGAGCACGTCGACGACGTTTCGCAGCGAGAACCCCATCGTCGCGCCGTCGAAGCTCGCGTCCTCGAACGCGAGCCGGGTCACGTCGCCTTCGACGAACTGCGCCCGGCCGGCGGGGTCCTCGCGCTTGGCTCGGCTGCGGGCGCCGTCCAGCATCGGGGGCGTGAAGTCGATCCCGACCACCTCGAGTGACGGGTCGCTCCGCACGAGGTGGAACGCGAGGTCGCCCGTCCCGCAGCACAGGTCGGCGATCCGCCCGCCGGGCGGGGCCGCGAGCTCGGCGATGGCGCGCCGCCGCCAGCCCTCGTCGGCGCCGGCCGTGAGCACCCGGTTCGCGCGGTCGTAGCGGGGCGCGATCGCCGCGAACATCTCGCGAACGTAAGCGCCCTTCCCAGCAGGGTCGGTAACCATCTGGGTCCGCTTACGCGGACCCCTCCTGGGCCCCTGGACGGGGGCCCAGTCCGAAGATGGAAGTTTAAGGGGTCGGCGCCGCGATGCCGAGGCCTAGAATGCGGCGTGCGGTCGCGTCCGTTCGCGCGACGATCTCCGCGAGGCCGGTGTTGAAGAGCTCGGCGAGCGCGCGCGCGGTGTCGGCGACGAAGGCCACCTCGTTGCGCTTGCCGCGGTTCGGCGCCGGCGCGAGATACGGGCAATCGGTCTCGAGGACGATCGCGTCGAGTCCCACGGCTTGCACCGCCTCGCGCAGCGAGTGTGCGGTCTTGAACGTCACCACGCCGCCGATGCCGAGCACGAGGCCGAACTCGTCGACGAACGTGCGCGCTTGAGCGTCATCGCCGGTGAAGCAGTGGACGATTCCGCGCTGCGCGCGCGGATCGTAACCGTCGCGCAGCGCGGCGACGAAGTCGTCGTGCGCGTCGCGCTGGTGGAAGACGAGCGGAAGCGCGCGCGCGCGCGCGTACGCGAGCTGCCGCGCGAAGACGTCGCGTTGCACGTCGCGCGGGCTGTGATCGTAGTAGTAGTCGAGTCCGGTCTCGCCGACGGCGACGATCCGCGCGCCGTAGCGCGCGCGCAGCGCGTCGAACGCCGCCGCGAGATCGGCCGGCGCGTCCTTCGCCTCGTGCGGGTGGATACCGACCGTCGCGGCGAGCCCGTATTTCTCAGCGACCTCGCAGGCCCGGCGGCTATCCTCCACGTCGCAGCCGACCGTGACGACCGCGTCGACACCGCGCTCGCGCGCTCGCGCCAGCATCGCCTCGCGATCCGCGTCGAACTTCCGGTCGTGGACGTGGGCGTGCGTGTCGATCATGGTGAAGCCTTAACCCTCCGTGCGGATGTTCCCCGAGCGCGCCGACGCCCGTCGCCGCCCGATCCTGACCCTGGCAATCACGATCTCGCTGCTGCTGCACCTCGCCGGCGCCGGCACCTGGCTGTACTTCAACCGCCAGCTGCAGCCGCTCGTCGCGAAGCTCTTCCCGCAGCCGTCGCCGACGCCGGAGATCGTCGCGCTCTCCGACGCGATCACGATCGAGAAGCGCACGGTCCCCCGGCCGTCGCGCCGCTCGCGGCCGCGCCCGGCGATGCGCCGGGCCGTCGCGCAGCCGCGGCCGCGGCGCGTCGTGCAACTTCCCGCACCGCTCGCGCCGCCGGTCCCCACGCTGGCGCCGCTGCCGACGACCGAGCCGACAAGGACGCCGACGCACGAGCCGACGACCGCGCCGACGTATCGGCCGCGGCGCGGCACGATCCACCACCCGCGCGCCGCACCGACGCCCGAGCCGCAGCGCGCGCCGCCCGAAACGCCGCGGCCCGCCCACGTCGTGAAGCAGTCGCAGCCGGCGGCGCGCAACGCGTTCTCGCCGCAGCAGATCGCCGCGCTCGACGCGCAGTTCCAGCGCACGATCGACGCCTCGCGCCGCTCGCTCACCGACGTCCCGCCGCAGCGCCGTCCGCCTGCGCGCAACCCGCAGCAGCAGCGCTACGAAGCGGTCATGGCCGGCACGCCGGAGATGTTCTACGCCGCCGCGCAAGGCGATTGCGTCGACCTCGAAGACGTCGTCACGCGCGGCCCCGTGCACGTCTACTACATTCGCTGCACGATACGCTACCCGGACACCTACTTCGAGAACGTCTCGTATCCGTGGCCGTACAAGTTTCCGGCGTCGGCCGATCCGTTTCAACTCGCGCCCGGTGCGCTGATCTTTCACGGCCAGGGTCCGCCGCCGGGATTCGTGCTGCCGCCGAACTTCGCGCTCTCGCGCGCGATCTGCACCTTCTACCGCGCGCAGTGCGAGCGGCTGATCGAGCGCGAGAAGGCTGCCGGCAACCAGCCCGCGCCCGGCCAGTGATGCCTTACGCGCGGTGGTGCTGCGTGCGGACCGCGATTCCCAGCGAGACGATCCCGTAGACCAGCGCGCCGAGCCCGACCGCTATCCCGGGCGTGCGCAGCCCGCCGCGCGTATACCACAGCAGAGCGACGCCGAGCGCGATCAAGACGATCCCCGCAAGCATCCACAGCCATGCGTCGCGCAGCCGGCCCGACGTCACGCCGGCGAACACGATCGTCAGCGCGCCGATCCCGAACGACCACTCGGCGATGGTCCACGTCAGCGCGATCAAGTCGCCGACGAAGCGGAACGTCACGATGCCGAGGGCGATTCCGACGAGTCCTTCGAGTCCGTGAATGAGCCACGCTTTGTCGCGCCCGGTCGAGCGCAGCGCGATGATCACGCGCGCGATCCCGTCGATCAGCGCAAAGATTCCGAACGCGCCGATCAAGAGCGTGGTGTTCGTGCTGTAGTAGATGGCCAGGCAGCCGAGCGCGATCGCGATGATTCCGCGCAACGCGATTCCGGCGCGGTGCAGCGTGTCGTTCGCTCCGGTGTGCGTGAGCGCGGACGGACCGGTGGTGGTGACGGACATGGCGTACCTCCTAAGCGGCGGGCGGCTCGATGCGCGGGAAGAGGGGTAGGCCCGGGGTCGTCTGCGTTCCTGCGGCGAGCCTTCCCCACACCAGCTCGTCGGACCAACGGAGCTCGGGCGTCCCGGCGAGGCCGAGCTGTCGCCACATCTCGCTCGCTTTTGAAGGCATGAACGGGAACAGCAGCAGGCTCAGCCAGCGCAAACCTTCGCACAGGCCGTAGAGCAGCGCGTCGAGCTCGACGCCGCGGTCGTGCTTGTAGAGCTCCCAGGGCTTCTGCTCGTCGATCGCGCGGTTGAGCAGCGAGACGAGGTTCCAGATCTCGTCGAGCCCTTCACGAAAGCGCAAGCAGCTCACGTGCTCGTTCACCAGCGCCGGCAGGTCCGCGACACGCTCGGCGATCTCCCCGCCGTTCGGCTGCGGCACGATCCCGTCGCGGTACTTCTGCAGCATCGCGAGCGAACGGCGCAGCAGGTTGCCGAGGTCGTTGCCGAGATCGGCGTTGTGGCGCTGGCGCAGCTTCTCGAGCGAGATCGAGAAGTCGCTGCCGAACGGCGCCTCGCGCATCAGGAAATAGCGCACCGAGTCGGCGCCGAACTCTTCGATCAGCGCGAACGGATCGATCACGTTGCCCAGACTCTTCGACATCTTCGCGCCTTCGACGGTGATCCAGCCGTGCGCGAAGACGCGCGCCGGTTCCGGCAGCCCGGCCGACCACAGCATCGCCGGCCAGATCAGCGAGTGGAAGCGCGCGATCTCTTTCCCGATCAGGTGCAACCCCGGCCAAAATGTGCGGAACAAGCCGTCGGAATCGTCGGGCCAGCCCAGCGCGCTGACGTAGTTGATCAGCGCGTCGTACCACACGTACAGCACGCCGCCGCCGGGAAGGGGAATTCCCCAGTCGAAGGACGAGCGCGAGATCGAGAGATCCTCGAGCCCTTCGTCGAGGATCGCCATCATCTCGTTGTAGCGCGACTGCGGCCGCAGAAACTCCGGGTTGGCACGAAAGTGCTCGCGCAACCGGTCGCGGTACTTCGAAAGCCGGAAGAACCAGTTCTTCTCCGAGAGCCACTGCACCGGCCGCCGGCACTCCGGGTTGGGGCAGCGCCCGTCGACGAGCTTCGCTTCAGGCCAGAACGTCTCGTCGTGCGTGCAGTACCAGCCTTCGTACACACCTTCGTAGACGTCGCCGGCGGCGCGCATCTTCTCGAACAGCGCCAGGCACGCGCGCGCGTGGCGCGGCTCGGTGGTGCGGATGAAGTCGTCGAACTTCGCGTCGAACGCGGGCGCGAGCGCCTGCCACTTAGGCGCGAGCGAGTCGACGTAGTGCTGCGGCGTCATCCCGGCCGCGGCCGCCGCGGCGGCGACTTTCTGCCCGTGCTCGTCGGTTCCGGTCAGGGCGCGCGCCGGCCCGTGCGCGCGCGCCGCCCGTACCAGCACGTCGGCGGCGATCGACGTGTACGCGTGGCCGATGTGCGGCGTGCCGCTGATGTAGTAGATCGGGGTGGTGACGTACAACGGGCGCGGGGACACGCCGCCGCTTTCGTCATCGTTGCGGCGTCACCCTGAGCTTTTTGCCGTATCACCCCGAGCTCGTCGAAGGGCTTGCGCGGCGGCGTTCGCTGGCCCGCGCGTAGAGATGGCGACGCTCGCCGTGGCCCGCGTCGGCGAGCCGCTTGGCGATCGCCGAGGTCGTCAGCCCTTCGGCTGTCAGCGCGTCGATCGCCGCGTCGAGCTCCTCCGCCGAAGGCGCCGCCGCAACGGGGCTCGCCTCCTCCGCGCGGCCTTCGACGACGAATGCGATCTCGCCGCGGACGGGGTCCTCGAGCTCGGCGGCAACCTGGGCGGCCGTGCCGAGGAGCTGCTGCTCGTGCAGCTTGCTGAGCTCGCGCACGAGGAAGACGCGGCGCTCCGGCGCGACGGCGGCCAAGTCGCCGAGCGAGTCGCGGACGCGGTGCGGCGCCTCGTACCAGACCGTGGTTTCGCCGAGCGAGGCCCGAAACGCATTCCGCCGCTGGCCGCTGCCCCGCGGCGGAAACCCGGCGAACGCGAACCGCCGCAAGTCGAATCCCGACAGGACCGCGGCGCAGACGAACGCCGCCGGCCCGGGCAGCACTTCGACCGGCACGCCGCCGGCGCGGGCCGCGGCAACGAGCGCCGCGCCCGGATCGCTGATCCCCGGCGTCCCGGCGTCGGTGACGACGGCGACGGTCTCGGCGCGCGCGCGCTCGAGAATCGCGCCGGTCGTCGCGCGCGCGTTGTGCTCGTGGTACGTCCAGATCTCTTTCGTCCCGATCCCGAGCGCGTTCAGCAGCCGGCGCGTGACGCGCGAGTCCTCGGCGACGATCAGCGGGGCGTCGCGCAGGACGTCGAGCGCGCGCAGCGTGACGTCGCGGAGGTTGCCGAGCGGCGTCGGTACGAAGACGAGCCCCATGCCGTCCGCTTCGCCGTCCTCAGGCGCGTCCCGCCGGATCGAGCTGCGCGGCCACATCCTGGACTCCGGGATCTTCAACCGCGTGCTCGGGATCCTCACCGACCACGAGCGCGCGCAGTACGTCATCGAAGAGTTCGACTCCGGCCGCACCAAGACCGATCCGTCGTACGCGCGGCTGCTGATCGAAGCCGACGACGCGCAGTATCTCTCCGAGCTGATCGACATGCTGCGCGACGCGGGCGCCGAGGTCGTCGACGAAGGCGACGTCGTGACCGAGCCGGCGCCGGCGGACGGCGTGCTCCCCGATCAGTTCTACGCGACGACCAACTACGAAACGGAAGTCCGCGAGCGCGGGACGTGGCGCGCGGTCGCCAATCCCGAGATGGACTGCGCGATCGTCATCAGCGACGGTGACCCGATCACCGTCGCGCCGTCCGACATCAAGCAAGGCCAAGCGGTCGTCGTCGGCCACCAAGGCGTGAAGGTCTCGATCCCGCAGCGCGAGCGTCGCAAAGCGGTCTTCGAGTTCATGGCCAGCGCCGTCTCGAGCGAGAAGCCGCGCCACGCGCTGCTCGGCGAGATCGCGCGGGAGCTGCTCAAGGTGCGCGCGTCGGGCAAGCGCATTCTGCTGGTCGGCGGCCCTGCGATCATCCACACCGGCGCGGGACCGTATCTCGCCGAGCTCGTGCGCGACGGCTACGTTACCGCGATCTTCGCCGGCAACGCGCTCGCCGTGCACGACGTCGAGGCGCAGTTCTTCGGCACCTCGCTCGGCATCAACTTGGACGACGCGTTTCCCGCCGAAGAAGGCCACGTCCACCACTTGCGCACGGTGAACCGCTTGCGCGCGGTCGGCGGAATCCGCCCGGCGATCGAGCGCGGGATGCTGACGGCAGGCGTGATGTACGAAGCGTACACGAAGAACATTCCGGTCGTGCTGTGCGGCTCGATTCGCGACGACGGCCCGATCCCCGAAGTGATCGCGGACGTCGTCGAATGCCAGCGCGCGATGCGCCGCTACGTGCCGGAGATCGGGATGGCGCTGATGGTCTGCACGCTGCTGCACTCGGTCGCGGTGGGCAACTTGCTCCCGGCGACGTGCAAGACGGTCTGCGTCGACATCAACCCGGCCTCGGTCACGAAGCTCACCGACCGCGGCTCGCACCAAACCGTCGGCATCGTGATGGACGCTTCGTCGTTCCTGCGTGAGCTCTCGCTCGCGCTCGCCGCCGCCGAAGGCGAAGCCCGCGGCGCCGCCGCCGGGTAAAGGAAAGCATGATCGACATCGAGCGCATCGAGCCCGGCCACCGCGTCGAGATGTACGTCTCGCCGAGCTGTCCGTACTGCCGCCGGGCGCGCGAGCACTTCGACGGGCGCGGCTATCCGTACGAGCTGCACGACGCGCAGAACGACGCCGCGCTGCGCGCGACGATGCTCGCGCTCTCCGGCGGCGATCCGACCGTCCCGGCGTTCGTCGTCGACGGCGCTTACGTGCAGTCCGGCTGGGGTTCGCCGCCGCGAGGTTGAACGGTTCCGTAATCCGCGCCGGTCGGCGCGAGGAGAAGGGCAGGACGGAATCAGCAGTTTGAAGCCGAGCACGTCGACGCATGCGATCGCGCGAAGGGGCACGAGCGCGCTCGGCGTCCCCGACCCGCTCTCCCACGGCGGACGCGGCCTGCTCGCCACGCCCGCCGGCGCCGTCGCCTGCGAGCTCGAACCCGTCGGCCTCGACGCGAACGGCGCGCGCTACGAGCTCCGCGTGACCAACGGCACCCCCGGCGTGCTGGCGTCCACGGTCAGCGCGATCCGGGTCGACGAAGGCCGCCCGGTCGCCGCGCTGGCGATCGAGATCGAGCCGCACGCCGCGATCCGCACGGGCTTCAGCCTCGATGCGGCGCTCGCGTACGAGCGCGTCGTCGCGGAAGTCCACGGCGAGGGCGTTCACCTGGTCGTCGAAGCACCGCCGCCGCGCGGCGGGCGCCCGCGCCGGCGCTGGGTCGGCCCCGCGACCGCGATCGGTGTCGCGGCGCTCCTCGCGGGGGGCACGCTCGTCTTCTTCGGGATCGAGCGCCCGCACGTCGTCGACGCCGCGCTTCTCGCCAACCCGGACGGCAAGCTGATCGCGCGCTGGTCGACCGCCGGGAGCGGGAAGCGCACCTACGAGCTGCGCGACGCCCGCGGCGCGGTCCTCGCGCAAGGGCCGCTGCCGGAGGCTTCCGGCGAGATGCCGGTCGGCCGCGCCGACGCCGCCAGCCTACGCATCGCGATCGCCAACGGTTTCGGAAGCGACGCGCGCGACGCGGCCTACGCCCGCGCCACGCCGCCGCCCGCTGTCCGGATCGTCGCGACCCCGCCGCCCCGCATCGCCAGCCTGGCCATCGAACCGCCCCGCCCGAACGCGCCGCTGACCGTTCGCTACGCCGCCGACGCCCGCGACCTCGAGCTCTCGATCGTCGACCGCACCGGCGCGACGTACTTCTCGACCAAGACGCCCTCCGGGAGCGGGACGATCCAAGTCCCGGCCCCGCCCGCCGGCCCGCGCGAGCCCTATCAGCTCGTCGCCCGCGCGGAAGGCGCCGGCGCCGGCGCGAGCCAGGAGACGCGCGTCCCGATCGCCGCGGCGGTGTCGACGACCCCGCCGCCCTCGCCGCTCGCCCAAGGCTCGGCCGGCCCGAGCAGCCGCCCCCGACCCGGCTCGAACGCCACCGTGGTCGACGCCGGCGGCGGCGACACGTTCGCGATCCGCCCGGATCCCGTGCGCCCCGGCGAGCCCTTCGTGGTCGACATCCCCTTCTCGGACAGCGCCCGGGTCCAAGTCGTCCGCACCCGCGACGACGTCGAGCTGGCGGGCGCGGACCTCCACCACGGCGAGCGCAGCGTCGCCCTGACCGCGCCCTCGTCCCCCGGCGACTACACCGTCCGGGTCACGATGCAGCGGGGCGTCGGGCTAGAGACCCTGGTGCGGCCGCTCCGCATCGCCGGCCACTGACCCGAAGCGCACAGTCTTTTCCTGGTTAAGAGTGTTAGGCTGGTCACATCGCGGGTATTTCATTGGGCCTAAAGACCTAATGCCCACAAGGGACCATCACGTGCATGAGGCACCGTCTCGGCCGAAGCTCCCGAAGCTCGCGCCCGACACGATCCGACGGGAACGCATCGCCGGCTGGCTTTCAGACCACGCCGACGTTCCGCTGCGCCTGATCGCCGCGCCGTCCGGCTCGGGCAAGACGACCGCTCTCGTCGCTTACGCCGCCGCCCCCCTCCACCGCGCCGCCTACGTCAGCCTCGACGCGGGCACCACCCCCGCCGCGCTGCGCAACGCGATCGCCCGGGCCTTCGGCTTCCCCGACCCCGACGACGACGACGTCCTGATGTGCATGCTCGAAAGCGCCGAGCGCTGCGAGATCCTGATCGACGAAGCCGACCGCGCCCCCGAAGCCGTCCGCGTCGCGCTGCGCCGCTTCGTCTACGAAGCGCCCGAGAACGTCACGTTCGTCTACGCCGGCCGCTCGCGCGACGTCGTCGACGCGACTCGCCTCGTCTCGCTCGGCCTCGGCGCGGTGATGGAGGCCGACCGCCTCGCCTTCACCGTCGAAGAGGCGACCCGCTTCGCCGAAGCCGCCCGCCTCGACGTGAGCGACGAACGCGAGCTCGTGCGCCTCGTCCACGACACCGAAGGCTGGGCCTTCGCGCTCTGTTCGGCGATTCGCGAAACCGCGTCGGCCCAGCACCGCTCGCTCGAGAACGCGTTCGACCGCTGGCGCCGCAGTCACGGCCGCTTCATGCGCCGCTTCATCGACGACGCGCTCGCCGACGAAGATCCGGTGCTCGCTTCCGCCGCGCGCAAAGTCTTCGACGGCGAGAACGTCGACGAAACCGTGCTCGACCGCCTCGAACAGCGCGGCCTCTTCGTGCGCTGGGCCGACGGCGCGTACCGGCCCTACCGCGCCGTCGCGCGCGTCACGCGGATCGCCAGCGCGCAGCCGTCACGCGCGCTCGTGCCCTTCACCGTCCGCCTCTTCGGCAAGCCTGAAGTCCGCATCGAAGGACAGCAAGTCGCCTGGTTCCGCCGCCGCGACGCGCACCTCTTCGCGTTCCTCGCGCTGCAGCCGAACGGCAAGGCCCGCCGCGAAACGCTGCTGCGCGCGTTCTGGCCCGAAGCGGACCGCCAGCTCGCCGCGCAATCGCTGCGCTCCGCGTGCAGCACGATGCGCCGTTCGCTGGCCGCGGTCGTCGGCTATGCCGACCTCTCGCACTACGCCGCTTTCGGCGAAGAGATCGCCTTGAATCTCGACCTTTTCGCGATCGACGCCCGCCGCGTCCGCGCTCACCTGCGCGACGCCGAGCAGGCCTGGGCTTCCGGCGACATCATCACCGCGCTCGAACACGACCGCGCCGCCCTGCGTCTGGCGAAAGACGACCTGCTCGACGGCGACTTCCCGCCGCCGCTCGCCGGCGTCGGTGCCGAGCTGCAAGCAAGTCTCACGCGCGCCGCCGCCCGCGCCGGCGACGAAGAAGAAGCCGAACCCGCGCTCGTCGCGGTCAGCTAGACTCTGGCCCCGGCTTTTCTGACGTAGCGCAAGCCTTGGTGGTTGGTCGCGGGCGGGCGACGGTACTTCACCGGGCACGCGGCTCACGCACATCCTGCGCGTGAGCCGCTACGTCTTCACGTCGCTCCCGCGCATCCTGCGCTCCGCTCGTTCAGAGTGCCCGGTGAAGTACCATCGCCCGCCCACGACCCGGCACGATTTTTCTTCATACGTCGGCTTTTGTGCGGAAGAATCGCGCCGGGTCGTGGGGGCGACACCTCATGATTGCGGACCGTGTGAACGAGCGTGCGCAGGATGCGCGGAAGCGATGTGAAGACAGAGCGGCCGCGGACAGGATGTCCGCGGCCGCGTGTCCGCAATCATGAGGTGTCGCCCCCGCGGCCAACCACCGCAGCCACATTTACACGGGCTCGAGCTCGAGCTTATCTCCCGGCTTCAACGGATTGGCCTTGACGAAGCCAGGTCCGAACTCCGCCACGGTGTGCGCGTGGCGCGCGGTGACGATGAGCTTGTGCGGTGGCACGTTTTGCTGCACGTCGACGACGCGGTGGTCGCGGTCGAGGAAGACGACGTCGAGCGCCGTGCGCATCCCGACCGTGTGGACGGCGTGGCAGTTCTCGAACCACATCCCTTCCTCGGGCGCGATCGACGTGCGCGGCAGAAAGCCGACGGTGCGCTCGAGCCAGCCCTCGGCGCGGCGCACGCGCCAGGCCAGGACGCGGCCGGTGTCGGTGTTGCGCACGAGCCACATCGTCATAGCCCGGTGAACGCCGTGAAGAGCGCGGTCGCGCCGATGAGATACGGCGCGAAGGCGACGGGTGCGTTCGCCGCGTCGCGGCGGAACTTCGCGCCGACCGCCGCCGCGAACGTCGCCAGCGCGAGCGCGAGCAGCGCGTTCGAGGCGCCGAGGAGCGCGCCGGCGACCGCGGCCAGCTTCACGTCGCCCCAGCCCATGCCGCGGCCGCGCGAGAGAAACGCGAAGATCGCGAACGGGATGACGACGATCAGCGAGGAGACGACCATCCGCGGGTCGTGCGATGCGAACGCGAGGCCGCCGATCAGCAGCAGCGGGCCGACCGAGAAGACGTCGGGGACGATCCCGCGCGCGACGTCGCAGTACCATGCGGCGACGAACGCCGCCGTGACGACCGCGATCAAGCCGAGCCGGGCCGGATCTCCGTGCGCGCCGGCGATTCCGCCGATCAGGGCGGCGCCGGCGACGAGCGCGACGACGGGCGGGGTGCCGGGTTGCGGGCCGTCCTCATAGCCGGCGACGCGCGCGCAGATTGCTGCCGCCGCAGCGAGGCCGGCGATCGCCGCGCACGCGAACAGGATCGCGCCGAGCAGCACGTGCGCGTTCACTTGGTCACCAGCTGCGCGCCGACGGCGCCGAAGATCATCACGAACAGCGCGGGGAGCATGCACAGCGCCATCGGAAAGGTCATCTTGACGGGGAGCTGCGCGGCGATCTCTTCGGCGCGCGTCATGCGGTGGTCGCGCGCGTCGTGCGCGAGCTGATCGAGGATCCCGGCGATGTCGCCGCCGAGCTTCTCGGCTTGCACGATCGCCGTGACGGTGGTGGTCAATTCGACCACGTCGGCGCGCGCCGCCATCGCGGCGAGCGCTTCGGCGCGCGAGCGGCCGACGCGGATGTCGGAGAGCACCGCGAGGAGCTCGTCGCGGAACGGCCCGCGCACCGCGTCGACCGCGGCCGCGAACGCGCCGTTCAGCGCGATTCCGGCCTCGACCGTCGTCGAAACGAGATCCAGAAAGTCGGGGAGCGAGTTGCGAATGTTGCGCTTGCGGTTGGAGATCGCGCCGTCGAGCATCGAGCTGGGCAGCAGCGCACCGGCCAGCGCGAGCATGATCGGCAGGAACAGAAACCAGATGTCGTGCCGGTGCAACAGCAGGAGCGGGATCGCCAAGCCGAAGAGGAGGCCGCTGAACGAGGCCACGATGCTGCGCGTCATGAAGCGCCCGGCGGTCAGGTTGTACCAGCCGGCTTGCACGAGCCGGCGCTCGAGCTGCGTGCGGCCGCGCTCGTCGAAGAAGCGCGCGAAGACGCCGAGCTCCGCCTTGCGGTCGGCTTCGATGCCGGCGCGGTCGAGCTGCGCGACGTGCCGTTCCACGGCCGAGCGGTGGACGAACGTCGTGACGGCGACGTAGCCGAGGAGCGCGACGCACAAGGCGGCGGCGAGAACGACGACGAGCAGCATCAGACTTCGAACCTCATGATCCGGCGCAGCATCAAGATGCCCGCGCCCTCGAGGATCATGACGAAGACGATCACGACGTGGCCGATGTCGGTCTCCAGCAAGGCATGGCGCATGTGGCGCTGCAGCGCGATGATCAGCAGGCCGACGATGACCGGCAGCATCGCGATCACCCAGGCCGACATCCGGCCTTCGGCCGTGAGCGCGCGCATCTTGCGCCAGACGCGGCGGCGTTCTTTGATCGTGGTGGCGAGGTGCTCCAGCACCTTGGCCAGGTTGCCGCCGGTCTGCGACTGGACGCGAATCGCGCGGACCATCATCGAGCACTCTTCGCTCGGCATGCGCCGCGCCAAGTTGTCGAGCGCGTCGTAGACGCTTTGCCCGATGTTCGCTTGGCCGAGCACGCGCATGAACTCCGTCCGCGCCGGGTCGTCGAGCTCGTCGATGACGAGGACGAGGGCTTGCCGCAGGCCGAGGCCCGCGCGCAAGCCGCTCGCCATCAGCCGCAGCACGAGCTCGAGCTGGTCGCCGAACCTCGCCAGCCGCTTGCGGCGCTTCTGCGCGATGACGCCTTTGCCGGCGATCGCCGCGCTGGTGAGCGCGATCGGGAAGACGAGCGCGCCGTAGACCGGGTTCAGGTGAAGGAAGACCACGAGCGCGAACCACAACCCGATCCCGCTGCCGAGGATCGCGAGCATCACCTCTTCGGCGCGCACGCGCACGTCGGCTTGCTCGAGCAACAGGCGGTACTCCTCGGCCATCGGGCGAACGGGCGCGATGATCCGCTGCCAGAACGAGGCCAAGATCAGGCCGATCGCCGCGACGACGCCGACGACGATCGCGTACGGCATCACCGCTACCATGACGCGACCTTCCCGAGCACCGGCGCGCCGGCCATCTTGCTGAGCGAGTGCATGTCGAACGAGACGCCGAACTCGGCGAAGCGCTGCAAGCACTCGGGCTGGACGCCGGTGAACTCGAACTCGCCGACGACCTTGTTGTTCTTGTCGAGACCGCGCTGATGGTAGCGCACGATCTCCTGCATCGTGACGACCTCGCCTTCGAGCCCGGCGATCTCGCTGATGCCGACGACCTTGCGCGAGCCGTCGCGCATGCGCGCGATGTGGACGACGAGGTCGACCGCGCTGGCGATCTGCTCGCGGATGGCGCGAACCGGCAGCTCGAAGCCGGCCATCATCACCATCGTCTCGATGCGTGAGAGCGAGTCGCGCGCGCTGTTGGCATGGATCGTCGTGAGCGAGCCGTCGTGGCCGGTGTTCATCGCCTGCAGCATGTCGAGCGCCTCGGCGCCGCGGCATTCGCCGACGATGATCCGGTCCGGTCGCATCCGCAGCGCGTTGCGTACGAGGTCGCGGATGCGCACCTCGCCGGCGCCCTGCAGGTTCGGCGGGCGGCCTTCGAGCCGCACCACGTGGGTCTGGTTGAGCCGCAGCTCCGCGGCGTCTTCGATCGTCACGATCCGCTCGCCGTCGGGGATGAACGACGACAGGCAGTTCAGGAAGGTCGTCTTGCCGGAGCCGGTGCCGCCGCAGATGACGAGGTTCAGCCGCGCTTCGACGGCGGCGCGCAGGAAGTCGAGCATCGGCTCCTCGATCGCGCCGATGTCGACGAGCGCTTGCGGGGTGAGCCGGGTCTTGCCGAAGCGGCGGATCGTCAGCGTCGGGCCGTCGAGCGCGAGCGGCTCGATGATCGCGTTGACGCGCGAGCCGTCGGGCAGGCGCGCGTCGACCATCGGGACCGACTCGTCGATCCGGCGGCCGAGCGGCGCGATCATGCGCTCGATGACGACGCGCAGCTGGCGGTCGTCGCTGAAGCGCTTGTTCGTCGTCTCGATCTTTCCGTTGCGCTCGACGAAGACGTGGCCGGGGCCGTTCACCATGATCTCGGTGACGTCGTGCTGCGCGAGGAGCTCCTCGAGCGGGCCGTACCCGAGCGCTTCGTCGATGATCTCTTGCTGGACGCGCGCCAGCTCTTCGGCCGAGAAGACGGCGGGATAGGCGGCCAGCAGCTCGCGCACGATCGTGTCGATCTGCGCGCGCAGCTCCGCGATCTTCTTCGGCTCGTCGAGCGCGGCGCTCGCGGCGACGACGTCGAGCCGCTGCGCGAGCGCGTCGTGGATCTCGCTCTTGAGGAGCTCGCGCGCGGTGCGCTCGACCGTCGCGACGATGTGCGCCTCGCTGGCCGCGCCCGACATCACGTCTTCCGGCTTGGCGTCGCCCTTCGGACGGCGATTGCTGGCGCGGCGGTCGCCGAGCGGCGTCTTCGCCGACGGCTTGAGCGGTTCCAGGTCCTCGGGGAGCGGCAGCGCGATCAGCGCCGAGGCCAGCGCCTCGACGGCTTTTTGATACCGGCGGTCGCCGATCGCCGGGATGTTTCCCAGCAGCCGCGCGCCGAGCGCGCGCTCGACCTCGTCGGGCCGGACGGCGGCGCGCGCGTCGCGCTGGTTCAGCACGAGGTAGACGCGCGAGGCGGGGATCCCGAAGCGCGCCAGCTCCGTCTGCACGGCGCGCGCGCTCGTCACGCCGAGCAGCGTCGGCTCGACCACGACGATGAAGTGCGCGGCGTTCACGACGAACGGCCGGACCGCCGCGGCGTACGGCTGCGGCGCGTCGACCAGCACGAAGTCGGTCGTGTCGCGCACGTCGCCGAGGATCCCGGCGACGTGGTCCGGCATCAGCGTGAACGCGCCGTCGATCGAAGCGGTGAACTCGATCCCGGCGACGTCGGTCAGGATCGTCGCCGAAGCCAGGTTTCCGCCGACCCGGCCGGCGTCGAACGCGCGCACCGAGTCGGTCAGCACGGCGACGCAGCGCCGGCCGCTGAAGTCGGCGTCGACCAGACCGCAGGCCTTCTGCTCGCGCAGGATGCGGATCAGCTCCACGCACAGGGTGGTCGACCCGACGCCGCCTTTGGCGCCTACGACAACCGCGATCGTCCCCCGCATCGCGGCTTACCTCGGACTGCCCGAGACGACTTTGTCGCCGTCGATCACCGAAACCGCGGGGGGCGCCGGGGTCGGTTTCGCCTGCGGCTGAGCCGGCTGCGGGAACGGGTTGCGAAGCGGGGTGAACAGCTGCGGCAGCAGTTGCGGGAGGCTCGGCGCGATCGCCGGGCGCGGCGCCGGCTTGTCCTTATCGAAGGTGAGCTTCTCGACCGGCCGGCTGTTCGTCGCCTCGCGCGGCGAGCGCAGCGCCAGGCGCAGCGTCGTGTTGACGTCGGCGAGGGTCAGCAGGTCGGCCTGCTTCGCGGTGACCTCGAGGGTCGCGCTGGAGAACTGCTGGCCGCTGTCGGGCGCAGGGGTCGCGCCGGCCTCGGTCATCGAGCCGACCGAGAGGACGCGGGCGGCGCGAATGATCGTCACCGCTTTCGGCGCGCTTTCCTGGGTACGCGGCGTCGCGGCGATCACGTCGACAAGGTCGCCGGCCTGCACGAGGTTCGAGACGCCCTTGACGCGGTCGAGCGCGATCGACACCGCGCGCATCCCGACGTGCACCTTGCCGGGCAGGCCGGCGGTGACGTAGTGGACGAGCTTCGAGGCGGTGACCTGGCTGCCGGCGGGGATCTCGTTGACCGCCGACGAGCCGATCGCGGCGGCGGGCGCCGTCAGCACGTCGGGGTCGACGGCGTCGGCCGGCCGCGCGACCCGGGTCAGCATCTCGGCGGTGATCGTCGCGTGGGCCGGGATGGTTCGCGCGGCGACGACGATCGAGCGCTGGGCCGCCGGCGCGTTGGCATGGCCGACCGAGGCGAGGTAGTTGTACGTCAGCACGCCGGTTCCGACCGCGAGCAATCCGGCGACGGAGAGCGCGATCGTCCGCGTGTCTAGCGGACGAGCAAGAACGCTGGACATGAGAGTGCCACCCACAAGAAGAGGGCGCCGCCGGCGGCGGCGACGGCGTAAGGAAGCCGTTCACCGGTCTCGGGGAGACGCCAGGTGATGAGCGCCGTCGCCATCCGTTGCGACGCCGCCAGCGAGTACAAAGAAAGAAGTCCGCCGGCCAGGGCCGTGTAGATCAGAAAATCGAAGGCCAGGGCGGGCGCGAGCCCGCAGCATCCTGCTGCGAGCAGCTTGATGTCGCCGCCGCCGAACCAGCCGCGCGAATAGGCGACGGTTCCGGCCGCGAACAGGACGGCGAGGGTCGCGAGCGCGACGCCTGCGCCGGCAAAGCCTCCGGTCACCCCGGCCGTCGCGACGCCCGCGACCGCGAGCGCGCCGGTCAGCGCGTTCGGGATTCGGCGCGTACGAACGTCGCTCACCGCAGCCGTCAGCGCAGCTGCGGTGAGGATCGGGACGAACGGCAGCATGTTACTGAGGCGGCGTGATCTTGTTGTTGATGGCGGTGAACGTGTCGCTCACCTTTTGGCCGAGCAGGCCGATCGCCGTGATCGCGGCGACCGCGATCAGCGAGACGACGAGACCGTATTCGACGAGGGTCGCGCCTTCGTCGTCCTTGAGCATGGCGAGGAACGAGGTGGTCACGGAGAGCTCCTTCTCTGGACGAACCAGACCTTAGTGGTCTTTCGGGAGGTGGTCGAAGAGGTTGGAATCGATCGCGGGGTTCGGTGCGCCGATCGTGACGCGAGCGGAAGCCGGGGCTACCCCGGGCAGCGCCGTCGCCGTGACGGTGACGAAGCTGCCCCGAGGCATGGCGCTTGCGACGGGAAGCGTCGCGTGAAACGTGCGGTCCGACTGGATCGTGATCCGGCCGATCAGCACGTCGGGAATGTCGCGAGAGACCGAGCCGACGAGCGTGAGCGTCACTGGCATGGAAGCAGGTGCCGTCCCGTCGACGAGGATCGCATCGCGTCCCGCCGCCTCGTGCGCGCTGATGGTGAGCGAACCGCTCGCCGGCGTGAGGTAGGTGGCGGGTCCGGGGCGCGCGCCCTCCGTGGCACGCGCGTCCGGGTAGCGTCCGGCGAGTGCGCGCAGCTCGTTCACCACGTCATCCGGGACGACGAGGTCGCCGGCTCCGTAGGCGGGTGCTTCGCTGGCGTATTCCACGCGGTCGTTGACCTCGTACCGGCGGTTGCCGGGGCGAAGGACGACCGTGAGGCCGGGGCGCGAGAGGGTGACCTCCGAAGCGGACGCCGACCACGCATACGCGTAGCCCGCCGCCTGCGCCACCCGCATCAGCGGGGTTCCGGTGTGGGCGGTTGCCGGAGCGGTGAGGAGCGCCGCCGCAACGAGTGTCGCGGAGAGACGCCGCATCGGAAGAGTCACGGGCTGGTCATACCGCCCCAGGACCTTCGTCTCGCGTGGACGCCCAATTTTTTACCGATCGTCGACGGCTTGTTGACGCGTTAACGCGAGTCGCCGGGGCAGAACGAACTCGGAATGAAACCGCTGGCTTGGTTCATGACCTTCGTCGCGGCGCTCGCGATCGCTTCACCTTCGTTCGCGCAGCCGCTCGCAGCGATCTCTCTCCCCGCCGGACGCTCGACGACGATCGAAGCGCCCGGGCTCACGCGCGTCGCGGTCGGTGACGGCCGGATCGCCGGCGTCGTCCCGATCGGCACCTCGCAAGTCATCGTCAACGCGAAGGCGCCCGGCCACACGACCGTGCTCGTGTGGACGCGCGACGGGCGGCACGAGTACGACGTCACCGTCACCGAACAGACGCTCGACGATCTGGCGCAGATGCTGCGCACGACGCTCAACGAGCCGAGCGTGAGCGTCGAGCCGATCGGCCGCGCGCTGGTCGTCAAAGGCGACGTCGCCGATCAGGCGCACGCGAACCGCATCGCCGACGTGCTGAGCCGGTTCGCGCTCTACGCGAAGAACCAGAAGTACGACATCGTCGACGCGGTGACGGTCTCGCGCCCGCTCGGCGAGGTGCAGAACGAGATCGCGCGCGAGACCGGCGCACGCGACGTGCACGTCGACTACGACAACAAAGGCAACGTGATGGTGAGCGGCCGCGTGCGCGACCGGGCCGCCGCGGAGATGGTGCTCCAGCGCGTCCGCGGGCTCGCCGGCGCGAACCTGGCCGTCGACGGCAAGATCGTCGACCGGCTGATCCTCGACGTGAACCAGCAGGTCGACACGCACGTCTACGTGCTCGAGGTCGACCGGACCGCGCTCACGCAGCTCGGGATCCGGCTCCAGAGCGCGCAGGTGAACCCGGGCGGCACGATCACCTACGGCGATCCGAACTTCCCGTTCTTCGACAATCCCGGTGCGACCGGGCCGAACGGCGAGAGCGGCGTCAGCATCGCGACCGGGCAGGCGCTCAACATCGCGCGCGGCCGCTTCATCCGCACGGCGTTCCTCGCGCCCACGATCGACGCGCTGATCCGCAACGGCGACGCGCGGGTCCTCTCGGCGCCCGAGCTCGTCGCAATGCCCGGCTCGCAGGCCAACTTCCTGGTCGGCGGCGAGGTGCCGTACGTCGTCACCAGCGGGATCGGCTCGATCAACGTGCAGTTCAAGGAGTACGGCGTGCGCCTCAACGTCACGCCGACGATCCTGCCCGACGGGGCGGTCGACTCGAAGATCACCCCCGAAGTGAGCGATCTCGACTTCCAGAACGGGATCGTCGCCGGTGGGATCCTGCTGCCCTCGTTCAAGACCAGCCGCATCACCACCGACGTGGTGACCAAAGCCGGCCAGAGCATCATCATGGCCGGCCTGCTGCGGCGCCAGGAGACGCGCAACATCGACAAGATCCCGGGCCTCGGCGACCTGCCGGTCCTCGGAAAGCTCTTCCGCTCGACGCGCTACCAGAAGGCGGAGACCGACGTGATCTTCGTCATGACCCCCGAGGTCGTCACCCTATGATGAGTTGTTTCGCCGCGATGCTGCGCGACGAAGGCGCCGCCTCGATGACGGAGTACGCGCTCGTGCTCGCGCTGATCGCGGTCGTCTGCATCGTCGCGCTGAACGGGGTCTACAACGCCGTCTCGGCGACGCTGAACGGCGTCAGCGACAAGCTGACGGCGGTGCAAAGCGGGCCGTGAGGTTCTCGCGCGGGGCCGCGATCCCGGAGACCGCGGTGTCGCTGGGAGTCGTGTTGACGCTGCTCTTCGGAACGTTGGAGCTGGGGCTGATCGGCCTCGCGCAGCTCGGCGGCGACGGCGCGGCGTTCGTCGCCGCGCACGCCTCGGTGCTCGGCAACGATCCGAACGCGGCGATCGCCGGACCGTTCCCGCTCGTCGCGCAGAGCGCGTCGGTGAACCTGCAGCGCACCAACCCCGACCCCTCGCAAGTCGCGGTCGACTATCAGCTCGGCGACCAGTCGAACCGCCACGGCGGCGTGCAGATCGTGCGCCCCGCGCAGACGCAGGCGACGATCACGAACAGCGGCGTCGGGATCGGTGACGTCCTCTCGAAGACGAACCTCTCGAGCGCGGCGATCGAGGCCAACATGATGGTCTCCGGGTTCGGCTTCGACCTCGACGGCTCGCCGCTCAACTCTTCGACGACGTACGCCGACCAGAAACCGTACTTCGCCGACGACGGCAACGCGCCGCCGTACTTCATCGGCTTCAAGTTCCTCTACCATTGCCGGCCCGCCGCGCACGCCGGCTGCACGAACACGACGAGCGGCGACATGTGGTCGGGCGGCTTCGCCGAGATCCTCGACGGCAGCAACTGGTCGAGTGCGGCGAACGGGATCGGCCCGAACGGAGTCTACCAAGCGATGGCGCTGCACCAGCGCATCTACGCCACGATCGCCGCGCAGCTCGACGCCGCCGAAGCGAACGTCGTCGCGGGCGACGGGACGGGGACCGTCCTCGACCCGAGCCTGCCGTGCATGCAGACGGTGAACGGCTGGGACACGCAGGTCACGGTCGGCGTCCCGCTCGGCTCGACCGACACCTCGAAAAACCCGCTCAACCCGATGTTCGAGCAGCCCGGATGTTCCTGAAGCACGCGCGCGGCCAGACGCTGCCGATCTGGGCGATGGGACTGGCCGCCGCGCTCGCGCTGGCGTTCGGCGGCGTGCAGTACGGCGAGGTGCTGCGCTGGCAGGTGCGCGCGCAGAACGCCGCCGACGCGGCCGCGGTCGCCGCGCTCTCGGTGCAGACGCAGACGTGGAACCAGCAGCTCGCGCTCGTCTACGCCGCCTCGGTCGAGGAGTGGCGGATCAAAAACCTGCTCAACGCGCTGCAGGCCGCCGCGTACGCCGATCCCGGCTGCACCAACGGCGGGGCCAACTGCCAAGCGACGTACGACGCGCTCAAGCAGCAGTACTACCGCGCGGTGCAGCGCTACACGACCGACGTCCAGCTCGTCAGCCGCACCTCGCAGTACACCTTCGCGCAGGCGCAGTCGGACGCGAAGGCGATCGTCGCCTCGCTGCAGGCGCACTGCGGCGAGACCGGCGGAGGCGACTGCGGCTTCAACTACAACGTCGTGAACGTCATCCCGCGCCCGACCGTCAACGACGTCGAGCAGTCGGCCGGGCTGTGGGTCGTCAACAACGGCACGCAGGCCGCGGTAAAGCAAGACTATCAGCCGGCGCAGATCGAGATCGTCACCTGCGCGAAGGTCGCGCCGGTCGTCCCCGGCTTCCTCAACTTTCAGCCGCCGACGTTCACCGCGATCGGGCGCGCGGCGGCGACCTCGGCGATGGTGACGCAAGAGTGGATCCAGCCCGGCACGATCGTCAACCCGGTGACCGGCAACCCGTTCCAGGCGCCCGAGACGATGGGGCTCTCGAACGTCAGCGCGACCGGCCCGAACACCGGCAGCGGAACGTGGAACTGGTTCACCATCGCCTACGGCGGCAACTCGGCGAAAGCGTTTCCGAGCTACGACGCGTACTCGATGCACGTCACCGGCCCGGAGTTCTCGGTGGCGACCGGATGGTGGAACGCGATCCCGATCAAACCGTTCAGCGGCGCGCTGAACATGAGCAGCGTCTCGTGCGCTTCGTCGTGATGCGCGCCCGCGGCCAGGCGCTGATCGAGACCGCGATCGCGCTGCCGGTGTTCCTGCTAGTGATGTTCGGCGTCGTGTGGGCGATGCAGGCGGGCGTGCTCGGCGAGCGCGTCGAGCTCGTCGCGCGCTACGGCGGGATGGTCTCCGCGCGGATCAACCCGTACCAGCAGTACAGCGTCTACGCCGCCTACTCGGCGGCGGCCGGCGCGCCGCTGCCGACCTCGTGCGTCACGCCGCCGCCGGACCTGATCGGAAACGCGGGCCCGCTGGCCGCGCCGGCGACGGCGACGCAGCCGTTCTGGCAACCGGCGGCGGGGAGCACCGCGACCGGTGCGACGTGCGGCAAGGTCCTCTCGAACAGCTCCGATTTGAGCGCGCCGATGCTGCTCGGCCGCACCGCGATCACCGTCGAGGCGGCGAACGAGTCGCCGGCGATGCTGGCCCCGCTCTTCGGGCCGCAACGCGAGCGGATCGCGACGCTGAACCAGTTCGAGTCGCCCGACATGGCGACGCTCATCGGCTGCTACGCCGAGCTGCAGGCTGCCTTCGAGCACTCCGTCGACCCGACCACCGACACCTCGACGCCGTCGGTCCCGAGCGTGATCGGCACGCCGGCCTCGGGTCCGCTGGCGCTCTCGTGCTGAAACGCTGAACGGCTACGCGCGCAGCGTCGCGACGATCTGCTTGATCGAGGGCGGCCGGCCGTACAGCAGCAGACCGACGCGGTAGACCCGGCCGGAAAGCCACGCCAGCAGCACGGCGGTCGCGACGTTGATCGCGAGCGAGAGCACGACTTGCCACGCCGGCACGTTGGAGACCGCGATCCGGGTGAACATCACGAACGGCGAGATCAGCGGCAGCAGCGAGCAGACCAGCACGCTGGGGCTGTTCGGAAACTGCAACCCGATCTGCGCCAGGATGATTCCGAGCACGACCGGGACGACGAGCGGTCCGGCGACGCTGCCGAGGTCCTCGGTGCGGTTGATCAGCGACGCGGCGGCCGCGTAGAGCACGCCGTACTGCGCGAAGCCGACCGCGAAGAAGGCGAGAAACGCCAGGATCTCGCCCGACGAGACCGAGAGCGAGCCGAACAGCGGCGTGCTCGCAGCCTCGTCGCCGCGCGCGAAGAGCGTCGTCACCGCGCGGCCGGAGAGCATCCCGGCCGCGACCCAGACGCCGAGCTGGATGAACCCGGTCGCGGCGGCGGCGAGGATCTTCGCGGCGAGGAGCCGCGCCGGATCGAGCGTCGCGACCAGCAGCTCGGCGATGCGGCTCGTCTTCTCCTCGGCGACCGAGGTCATGATCGACTGCGCGTTCAGCAGGATCGCGAGGTACAGCAGCATGACGAACAGGTACGCGATCCCTTTCGCCGCGTCGGCTGCGCTCGCGTTCGCGAACCGTCCCGAGACGTCGTGCACCTCGACCGGCACGGTCGAGTGCGCGGCGACGCGCTGCACCGGCGCTCCGGTCGCGAGCGCGATCTGGATCGGTGCGAGGTCGGCCGCGAACGTGTCGCGGAAGGCGGAGGGATCGCGCGCGTAGGCGGTCACGCGCAAACCTTCGCCGCTGCGCGCGAGGACGGCGACCGCCGACGCCTTGTCGTGCGCGTCGAGAAATTGCGCGCTCGGCGGGCCGTCGAGCTTCGGCAGCATCGCGACGACGGTGAAGTCGCGCTTGAGCAGTGTGCGCGCCGTCGCGGTGAGCGCCGGGTCGCCGGCCAGCACGATCTTCTTGCTCGAGCTCGAGAGCATCCCGCCGACCAGCGCGGGCAGCATCGCGATCAGGACGATGCTGACCGCGCCGATCAGCGTCCCGGCCACGAACGCGCGCGAGCGGATGCGCCGCACGAACTCGGCGTTGAAGACGACGGCCAGCGTGTTCACGCCGCCGCTCCGATCGCGCGCAGGTAGATGTCGCGCAAGCTCGGGTCGACGCGCTCGAAGCGCGTCACGTCGCCGGCCGCGACCAGCCGCCGCAGCAGCGCCGCGGTGTCGGCGTCGGCGGGCAGCTCGTAGGCGAGCGCCGGACGGTCCGCTTCGGCGAGCGCCCGCGCGCCGGGCGTCGCGTCGAGAATCCCGCGCAGCTGCTCGGCGACCGGCTCGACCTCGACGATGCGCGTCGGCCACGCCGCGCGCAGCTCGCGCAGCGTCCCGCGCGCGCGCATCGTCCCGTCCGCGATCACGCAGAACGACTCGCACAGATCCTCGATCTGCCACATCTGGTGCGAGGAGAGAATCAGTGAGGTGCCGCCCGCTTTGAGCGCGCGCAGCGCTTCGAGCAGCGTCTCCGCGTTGACCGGATCGAGCCCGGAGAACGGTTCGTCGAGCACGAGCAGCTCGGGATCGTGCAGCGCCGCGCACGCGACCTGCACCTTCTGCTGGTTTCCTTTCGAGAGCTCGGCGCACGGGCGCTCGGCGAACTCCGTCAGCCCGAGCCGCTCGATCCACGCGTCGGCGCGCGCGACGTCGTCCGGCGGCGGCACGCCGTGCAAGCGGCCGAAGTACGCGATCTGCTCGCGCACTTTGAGCTTGCCGTAGAGTCCGCGCTCTTCCGGCAGGTAGCCGAAGCGCCGGCGCACGCGCAGATCGACGGGCGCGCCGTCCCAGGTGACGCTGCCGCGGTCGGGGATCAAAATCCCGAGGATCATCCGCATCGTCGTGGTCTTGCCGGCGCCGTTCGGGCCGAGCAGCCCGAACGTGCTGCCGGGAGGCACGGAGAACGACACGTCGCGGACCGCGACCACCTCGCCGAACGAGCGAGCGACATTGGAGAGGACCAGAGTACCCACGGGGCGATCTCCTTTTTGCGAGGAGGAACGGCGACCTTGCTTTCGATCGATCTACACGGCCGCGTCAGTTTTGTAACGGGCGGCGCTCGCGGAATCGGGCGCGCGTGCGCGGAGGCGCTCGCGCAAGCGGGCGCTTCCATCGCGCTCGTCGACCTGGACGGCGCGGGCGCGGAGGAGACCGCGCGAGAGACCGCGGCGCGCTTCGGCGTCGTCGCGCGCGCGTACGCGTGCGACGTGCGCGATCCGGCCGCGATTCGCGCGGCGGTCGATCGCGCCGCGGCGGACTTCGGCGGGCTCGACCACGTCGTCAACAACGCCGGCGTGCAGTTCGTCGCGCCGGTCGCCGAGTTTCCCGAGGAGCGGTACGCCGACGTTCGCGCGATCGATCTCGACAGCGTCTTCCACACCTCGAAAGCCGCCTGGCCGCACTTCGTCGCGCGCGGCGGCGGCCGCATCGTGAACGTCGCCAGCGTCCAAGGCCTCATCGGCTCACCGTTCAAGATCGCGTACGTCGCGGCCAAGCACGGCGTCGTCGGGATGACGAAGGTGCTGGCGATCGAAGGTGCCGAGATCAACGTCACCGCCAACGCGATCTGCCCGGGTGCGGTGATGACCGATCTCGTCCGCAATCAAGCCGCCGGGCTGGTGCAGTCCTACGGCGGTGGGATCAGCGAGGAAGAAGCGCTGAAGCGCGCGTTCCTCGACGCGATGCCCTCGAAGCGCTTCATCGAGCCGCCCGAGGTCGGCGCGCTGTGCGCGTACCTGTGCAGCGACTACGCCAAGTCGATCACCGGCGCGCCGATCTCGATCGACGGTGGCTGGGCGGCCCACTGATCGCGTCGAGATTGTCGGAACTCGTCGAATGCCACGGCAAGCCCGGTGTTGACTTTGTCGCGACCGGCGTGATAGGCTCGGAACCTACTCGCGCATGAGCGCGAGGCGAGAAAGGAGAGAACGCATTGAACCGAGTTCAGCCGATTTCCGTCCCCACTACCCGTCGCACGCGGGCGATGCTCGTCGTTTCGCGTTCCAACTTCGCATTCTCGGAGGCCGCATCACGCTGACCTGACCGCTTCGGCACGTCCGCCTTGATGAAGCCTCCGCACCAACGGAGGTTTTTTCGTGTCTTACACCCAGCAGGTCTTCGCCGTGCTGGTCAACGACCGGCATCGAGCGATCGCCGACGATCTCGCGCAGGCGCGCCGTTTCGCGCTGCGCCGCCGCGCGGCGGCCGTCGTCTACGCCCTCGCCAAAGCCGTCACCGTGGTCGCAGTCGTGCTCGACGACGAGCCGCTGCGGCGCGCCGAAGAGCGGGCACGATAACGGCGTGACGAAGGTCGGCGTCGTCAGCGACACCCACTTCCCGCGCTTCGGGCGCGCCTTGCCGCGCGCGCTGGAGCGCGGGCTGCGGCGTGCCGGCGTCGCGCGCATCCTGCACCTCGGCGATCTGACCGATCTGCTCGCGGTCCCGCTGTTCGAAGCGATCGCGCCGTTCGACGCGGTCGCGGGCAACAACGACGGTCCGGAGATTCGCGCGCGCTTCGGCCGGCGCAAGGTCGTGCGGATCGAGGACGTCCGCGTCGGAATGGTTCACGGGGACGGCAAGCGCGGGACGAGCGCGTCGCGCGCCCTCGCCGCGTTCGACCAAGGAGAGGTCGACGTCGTGCTGTTCGGCCACAGCCACCGGCCGTTCACCGCCCGCGAGGCCGGCGTCCTGATCGGCAACCCCGGCTCGCCGACCGACAAGCGCCTCAACCCGCTGTTCTCGTACGCGATCTTGACCGTCGACGGCGCGAAGGCGCGCTTCGGCTTGAAGTTTTACCTGTCCCGAGCGGTGTAGCGCCAGCCTGGCAACTTCTAGGCTTCCTCGCGCGCCCCGTGGCGTGCCATCATCGGCGCGGGAACGTCGGTCGACGTCTCACCGAGGCGTCCCACACCCGGGCCGGCGTTCCCTCCCGCACCGAAGCTCGGCGCCCTTGCGGCGCTGGCTTCTTCGTTTTTCTTTCGGCCAATTCTGGCCGCCGAGGCCCTCGAGCGGCCGGCTCTTTCATGCCGGAACGGCATCGGTTCGTAGTAATTAAGCATCATAGCTACTTGTAGCGAGGAGTAGTTAGAGCAGGCGGTAGCATCCCTTGGTCACGCGTCGCGGCTTGCGGCGCGTGCCCAGGAGGAAAACCCCATGCTCACGACCCTCATCGTCGCAATCTCGCTCGCCGTCTCGGCGAGCGTCACAGCCCCGACCTCGGCGCCGGCCGCTTCAGCCTCAGCGACGGTCACGACGTCGGGCCCGGTGACGACGTCGACCTCGGTGGACGACGTAACCGGCTCGGGACCGCCGGGATAGCAACGTCCGATCCTGCGCGGGCGACGAAGGAGGGGGCGCGCGGCGCGTCCCCTCCGGTCGCTCAGCGCAGCGCTTTCACGTCGTCGAGAATGCCGAGTCGCGCGCATTCCGCGACGAGCGAAGCACGGCTGCGCACGCCGAACGCCGAAAAGACCGCTCGCGTGTGGTTGTTGATCGTATTGAAGCTGCGGTCGAAACCCGCTGCGATCTCACGCGCCTTCTTGCCGGTGCAAAGCTCACGAAGAACGCGCCTCTGCGCACGGGTAAGCTGTCCGAGCGGATCGGCGGGGGCATCCCGCTGAAGCGCATCGCGAAGCCATGCCTTCGGTGCGTTGCGAAGCGCATCCAGCCCGGCCTTGGCATAGCGCTCTTCACCGGTGACGGTGCGCAAGTCGTTCGCCACGAGCGCTGCGCGCAAACGGTAGCCGAGCTGCATGAACGCGTCGAACGACCGTTCAAGCTCGTCGACTCCACGTGATACATTCCCTTCGGCAACCAAGACTCTTCCGCGTGCATACTGCGCGTACACGTCGAGCCGCCGGTCGCCTTCAAGTGCGAGCATCTCAGTCCGGCGAGGGCTCGTACGATCGTAGAGCGCCAGAACGCGGCGAGCCGTTTCAACGTTCTCCGGCGGCGCGGCGATTGCGTACGCCAGCAGCGCACTCCGGTGGTCGACGTCGAGGTCGACTTGATCGCCGCGCAAGAGCAGCGCGCCGGCAAGCTCCAAATAGCGCTCGGCGGAGAACCGGTCACCGACGATCGTCGCGACATACCGCGCCATGACGAGTGCCGTGGCATGATGGGCGGTGTCGACGGTGAGCGTCAGGCCTCGTTGTCGTTCGTCCCAGGCCCGCACGACGTTGCCCTCGAGCAGCGAGAGCCAAGCGAGAAAACCCAGAACGAGGTAGCGCTCGATCCTCGTGTCGTTGGACCACGTGCTCGCTTCGTACTCACGCCGCACGAGCCGCCCCAAACGAAGATCGATCGTCTCCGCGGCGATGATCGCAAGCGCGTTCAGAATGCGCGCGCGACCCTTGACGTCCCTGATGTCGGACTCGTTCAGCGCGGCAAGCGCTTCGGTGAATTTGCGCGCCGCAGACGCGTAGTTTTCGCGGCGGGTGTCGATCCAGCCGGCGAGCTGCAGGAGGCGTGAGCGCGCGTAATCGGCGGCGTGCGGAAGCGCCGCTTCGACGATCGCTTCCGCTTCGTCCACGCGGTCGCTGCTCCAGCGGCTGAGCGCGCGGTAATAGCCGACCTCGCCGACGTGCTGCGGCGCCGAGCGCTGCGCGAGCGCGGCGGCGTCCTCCAGCATCGCTTCGCCTTCTTCGCGTTGCTCCGTGCGGGTCAGCGCGGAGCCGAGAAGCATGCGCACCAGCACCGTCTCCTCCGCCCCGTTCACTTCTTTGGACGCACGCTGCAGGATTGGTGCTACCTCTTTCGGCCGGTCCAGCGTGAGCGCCGCGCGCGCTTGATAGATCGCCGAAAGCACGCGCTCGTCGCGCCGGTCGAGGCGCGCGTTGCGCAGCAAGCGCAGAATCGCTTCGTACTCGCCCGCCTTATAGAGCTCGTCCGCCTTCTGCAGCACGCCGGGGACGCCGGTCAGGTTCGCGCGCTGCGTGCTTCGCACGGCCGTATTTCCTTCAGCGCAGGGACTTGATGTCGTCGAGGATGCCCAGCCGCGCGCACTCGGCGACCAGCGCCGCGCGGCTGCGCACGCCGAACGCCGAGAAGATCGCGCGCGTGTGGTTGTTGATCGTGTTGAAGCTGCGGTCGAAGCCCGCCGCGATCTCGCGCGCCTTCTTGCCCTTGCACAGCTCGGCCAGGACGCGCCGTTCCGCCGGGGTGAGCTGGCCGAGCGGATCGTCCTCGGTCGTGCGCCGCTCGAGGACCGGCCGCAGCCACGCGTTGGGCGTGTTGCGCAGCGACTCCAGCGCGGCTTGCGCGTAGCGGCGGTCGCCGGTGACGGCGCGCAAGTCGTTCGCGACGAGCGCGGCCCGCAAACGGTAGGCGAGCTGCGACCACAGCTCCAGCGCCTGCTGCAGCTCGGCGATGCCGGGCTGCGTGCGTCCTTCGGCCAGCGCGGCTTTGCCGCGCGCGTAGTGCTCCTGCGCGTCGAGCGCGCGGTCGCCCTCGAAGGCCGGCGCGTCGGTGCGGCGTGGTCGCGTGCGATCGTACAACGCCAACACCTTGCGCGCCGTCTCCCCGTTCGCGGCGGGTACGGCGGCGATGAACGAGAGCATCGCGATGCGCCGCTCGGCGCCGCTTCCCGAATGATCGTGCAGCAGCAGCGTGCCGGCGAGGTCGAGATAGCGCGACTCGGAGAAGCGGTCGCCGACGACGCCGGCGAGCTGCGCCGCCCCGATCAGCGCGAGCGCGTGAAAATCGGTCTCGGCGGCGAGCGTGAGCGCGAGCTGCCGCTCGTCCCAGGCGCGCGCGATCTCACCTTCGAGCAGCGAGAGCCAGCCCAGATAATCGAGAATGTGCGCGTGCTCGGCGCGCGTGTCGTCGGACCACGTGGTCGTCTCGTACTCACGGCGCACGAGCCGTCCCAGCCGCAGGTCGATCGTCTCGGCGGCGATGAGCCCGAGCGCGTTCAGGATGCGCGCGCGTGCTTTGACGTCCGCGCTCTTCGACTTGTCGAGCTCGCCGAGCGCGGCGGTGAACTCGTGCGCGGCGGCGGCGTAGTTTTCGCGGCGAACGTCGATCCGGCCGAGAACCTGCAGCAGGCGCGCGCGCGCGACGCCCGCGGCGTGCGGCAGCGCCGCTTCGACGATCTCTTCGGCTTCGCCGAGCCGTTGCGCGCTCAAGCGGCTCGATGCGCGGTGGTAGGCGATCTCGGGGGCATAGTGCGACGCCGAGCGCTGCGCGAGCGCGGCGACGTCGTCGAGCAGCGCTTCGCCCTGCTCGCGGCGATTCGTACGGGCCAGTGCCGCGCCGAGCACCATCCGGGCGGGCACCGTCTCGTCGGTCCCCTTCGCTTCTTTGGCGGCGCGCTCCAGGAACGGCGCGACGGCTTCGGGACGGTCGAGCTCCAGCGCGGCGCGACCCTGGCAAATTGCTGAGCGCACGCGGTCCTCGCGGCGGTCGAAGCGCGCACCGCCCAACAGGCGCAACGCTCGCTCGTACTCGCCGCCTCGGCAGGCCGCTTCCGCTTGGTCGAGCGGGCTCGTGACGCTCTGGACGGCTCTGCGCGAACTAGCCATAGATTGCTACCGTTCCCGCCCCTGCACGAATTCTCTTCCCACGGTCGGACTGCTCGGTGAGTCGGCGAAACATTACACCAGCGGGCGGGTTACGACGGCACATGGCTCTCCTTCGACTGTTGCTGACGTCCCGGCGCACGCTCGCCCGCGCGTACGCCCTCGCGCGTGACGCGCGAGTGCCGATGCGCCTCAAGCTGCTGGCGCTGGCCGGTGCGGTCTTCATCCTCTCGCCGCTCAACATCCTGGGCGACATCCCGCTCCTCGGGATCTTGGACGATGCCGCGCTGCTCGCGGTGCTCCTCGCCTGGTTCGTCCGCGCCGCCGCGCCGTGGACCGCTCAAGCGGCCGCGCAGGCCGCCATCGCAGAACGATCGTTCTACCCCGGCCGCGGCTAAGACGCGGCCGCGCTGCGCGGAACGAAACGCTCGAGCACCGCGCGGCGCAGCGCGTCGGGCGGGATCAGTCCTTGTTCCAGGATGAAGTCGTGGAAGGCGCGCGGCGCGAAGCGCGCGCCGAGCGCGGCCTCCGCCTCGCCGCGCAGCGCGATGAACTTGGTGTAGCCGTAGAAGTACGACGTCGCCTGGGCCGGGGCGCGGAAGGTGTAGCGCTCGACCTCGCCGCGCGCGAACGGTGAGGAGTAGACGATCTCGCGCTCCAGAAACTGCTGCGCTTCGGCGGGCGTCCGCGTGCCGCGCTGCAATTCGGGATCCAGAAACGCGCGCGCCGCGCGGTGCAAGCGCATCTGCAGCGAGCAGAGCTGTCCGGCGAGCGGCATGTACGGCAGCACGATCGTCTCGGCGTAGAGCGCCCAGCCTTCGACGTTGACCGAGTTGAACGCGAAGACCGCGCGCGCCAGCGACTGCCCGCCGCCCAGCATGCGGTCGAACTGCACTTCGTGACCCGGACGCGCTTCGTGCGCGGTGAGCGTCCACGTGACCGCGTCGTGGGTGAAGTCGTCGGAGCGCTCCGCTTTGGTTTCGCCGGGCGCGGGCGGCGCTTCGAGCGGAAGCACGAACTCGCCGACTTGACCGGTGTTGCCGACCAGCGGCGCGGGATTCATGTGCGCCGCCGGCGTCTCGGCGCTCTCGGCGAGCGAGGAGATGCGGATCCGGGCCGGGCGCTCGGGTAACGTAACGAGGTTCTCGCGCCGCACGATCGCCTCGATCTCTTCGAGGCGGCGGCGGTAGAAGTCGACGATCGCGCCGGCGTCGCCGCGGATCTGGTCGCGCTTCAGGTCGCGGATCACGTCGCGGTAGTCGTGCGAGCCGAAGCCGCGCTCCGCCGCGACGCGCGGCGCGAGCGCTTGCATCTCCGCTGCGATCGCGTCGAACGCGGCGTGCGCGCGCGCGGCGAGCTCGTCGGGGCCGATGTCGACGCCGACGTGCCGCAGCCAGTACGCGTACACCTCCGGCGGAAGGCGGTGGTCGCTGCGCGCGCGCGGCAGCAGCTCGGTCTCGAGGAAGCGCGCGTACGCCGCGCACTGCGCGCGAAAGCGTTCGTACGGCCCTGCCCAGCCCCCGAAGCCGGAGGCGCGCAGCAGCCCTTCGATCCCGTCGAGCAAGACCGGGCCGAGCGTGAGCGCGGTGCGCACCTCGACGTCGTACGGTCCGAGCAGTCCGCGCTGCGCGAGCCGCGCGCGCGTCTCCGCTTCGGCGGCGCTCGCGAGCGGAAGCGTGCCGTCGAGCCCGGCGTAGCGCCGCAGACGCCGCAGCGCGAGCCGCTTGCGCTCGGGCGGGTTCTGCTCGTCGAGCAGGACGCGGATCCCGACGAACGCGGTGCGCGCAACGTCGACGAGCTGCACGAGGTGAGCGTCGTAGACCGCGAGCATGCGCGTCACGTCGTCGACCGCGTGCAGCAGGATCGCGACGTCTTCCCGGACGCGCGGCTCGGTCTCGGACGATTCCGCCGCGCGCAGCGCCGTTTCGGCGTGCGCCGCGGCGGCGTGAAGCCGCTCGCGCCAGCCTTCGCTCAAGTCGGTGGTTGCGGTGTCGGCCGGGCTCAGGCCGAGCTGTGAGGACGCTTCCGGCGCGGCGAGCGCGTAGAGCGCGACGACCGGCTCGGCGAGCCGGTCGCTGCGCGCGATCCAGCCGGCGTCGTCCTGCGGCTCCCGAGGGATCACAGCGTCCAGCTTCCGACGTTCCAGAAGTCGCTGACCGACTGCGCGGGCTTGACCCCGTGCAGATCGTCGTTCCAGGCGTCGACGTTCGCGCGCCAGACCATCGTGTGGTACGGCAGGACCTCGCCGAGCCGGCGCTCGACCTGCGCGTACAAGCGCTTGCGCTGCGCGCGGTCGTACGTTGCCGCCGCGCGCTGCTGCAGCGCGCCGAGCTGCGCGTCGACGACGCGCGAGTAGTTCGCGCCGTGCGGCGGAACGTTCTGCGGCGCGGAGGTCTGCGTGTCGTCGGGATCGGGGTTCTTCGTCCAGGCGTAGATGCCGAGATCGAACTTCCCGGCGGCGAAGAGCCCGCCGGCGCCCAACGGCGCGAACAGCACGTTCGCCGAGGCGTTGTGCACGTGCACGTCGATCCCGACGGTGCGCAGCTGCTGCTGGATCACCACCTCGGCGTTCTCGCGCGTCATCGCCCCGGCGACGGTGACGAACTCGAGCTCGAGCCGCTTGCCGTCCTTGACGCGGACCCCGTCCGGGCCGGAGCGCCAGCCGGCGCGGTCGAGCAGCGCGCGCGCGCGCGCCGGGTCGAAGGGCGTCGGATCCGCCTGTTTGGTGTACGCCCACGAGCGCGGAAACAGGTCGCCCCAGTCGGGCAGGTCGACGTCGAGATAGACTTTCCGCGCGATCGCGTTCCAGTCGATCCCCATCGCGGTCGCGCGCCGCACGCTCAGGTCGGAGAGCGGCGCGCGCCCGCCGTTGAAGACGACCATCTCGAACTGCGAGGACGGCACCGCGCTGACCGCGACGCTCGGGAGCGCCTTGACGTCGCGGTACTGCTGCTCGGGTGCCGCGAAGTAGAAGTCGATGTCGTGCGTCTTGAGCGCGACCAGCAGCGTGTTCTCGCTCGGGATGATGCGGTACGTCACGCGCTGCAGACCCGGTTTGCCGCCGTACCAGTACGGGTTGGGGACCATCTCGATCCGCGAGTTGACGTCGTAGCGCTCGACCATGTAGGGCCCGCTGCCGACCGGCTTGAGGTTGAACGGGTCCTGATTGAGGTCCGGCTTGCCGGCCAGCAGGTGCTTGGGCAGGATCGCCCCTTGCCCGCCGCAGCGCATGAAGTTCGAGACGAACGGTGCCGAGGGCGCGCGCAGCTTGACGACGACGGTGTGCGCGTCCTTCGCCGTGACGCTCTGCGCTTGGTCGTGCGGAAAGTGGTACGGCACGTTGTTGCGCGGGTTCATCACCTGCTGGAACGTGAAGACGACGTCGTCCGCGGTGAGCGGCTTGCCGTCGGAGAAGCGCAGGTTCGGCCGCAGGTGATAGGTGATCGTCTTGCCGTCGGCGCTGATCCCGCCGTTCTCGCGCGTCGGCACGACGCTGGCGGCGTCCGGGATCGGCTCGCCGCGGTCGTCGAAGCGGATCAGCCCGCTGAACAAGAACTGCGCGAGATCGGTCGACGCGGCTTGGCCCGACAGCAGCGGGTTCAGGTTGTCGATGGTCCGCAGCGCGCCGATGCGCACGTGGCCGGGCTCGCTCCACGGATGGCGGCCGGCGGCCGGCGCCGCCGGCGTGCTGAGCAGCACGAGCGCGAGCAGCGCGACGGCGAAGCGCCTCACGCGGCGGCGGTTACCGCGCGCGCGCGCGCCGCCCGCGGCGGCGGCGGTTGCCGTTCTTCATCTCGTGCGCGCCGTTGTGGTGTTGCGGCTGCTGGCCGTTCTGCGAGGGGCGCGGCGCCGTCCCGTTGGCGGGGATCTGCGCGTAGCCCGAGAGCATCTCGTCGACGCGCTGGTAGGCGCTTCCGAGCAGTCCCACCAGCGACGAGCCGACCTCGATCACGCGCTCGGGGAGATCCTCGGTGGAGTACAGCGTGACGAACTTGTCGCCATCGCGCTTGACGTCGATGCGGCGCCGCTCCCAGCGCATCGACTTCGGGTTCACGTCGAGCATCCGGTTTGCGAACCGCTCGGCGTCCTCGTGCGGCGCGACGCGGCGTGCCTCGGCGACCCACTGGTCCCACTTGCGCGAGAAGTCCGGGATCGGGCGGCCTTTGCGGTCGTAGGCGGTGCGCTGCGGCGGCATCTCGAGCCGCCAGTGGCTCTCCGGATCGATCGGCTGGAACGTCGGCTTGATCTCGCGCGGCCCGTTGAACGCGTCGATCTCGATCAGCGCCGTGTCGATGTCCTCGGCGGTGCGCACCTTCGCGGCGCGCTTCGGATCGCGGCGCAGCAGCTCTTCGAACTTGTCGGCGACCTGCGCGGTCATCCGGCCCTGCGCGTCGATGTGCGGCGGCAGGCCGTACAGCGAAGGCACCGTCATCAGCTGGTGCCGGTGCGCCTGGTCGACGAGGTCGATGATGATCGCCGCCGGCTTGGCCGACTTCTCGATCAGCTCGCGCCGCTCGAGCCCGGAGTTGGTGTTCGAGAGCGGGACCGCGATCTCGTCGAGCGGGCGCAGCGCGCGGCCGGTGATCTGCGTGTAGAGCGTCGTCGACTTGGTCGGCCGCGCGTTCAGGATTACCTGGACCGACGGAACGTCGAACCCTTCGAGGTAGAGCCCGCAGTTCACCAGCACGTCGATGCCTTCGCCGCGGAACTGGCGCACGATTCGCTCGCGCTCCTCGCGCGGCGTCTCGCCGGAGGCCCACTCGGCGCGCAGGCCGTGCGCGACGAACTCTTCCGCGACGTCGCGCGCGTGCTCGACCGAGGCGGTGAAGACGAGCGCCTTCATCCCGGCCGTGTGCTGCTTGTAGGACGCGACGATGCGCGCGTTGCGGTCCTTGATGTTGACCGCTTGCGCCAGCTGTCCGATGACGAAGTCGCCGCCGCGCGAGGCGACCTCGTCGAGGCTGACGTGGGTCGCGACCGCGTACGACTTCACCGGCACGAGATAGCCCGCGTCGATCCCCTTGCGGGCGTCCATCGTGTAGACGATCTTCTCGAAGACGTCGACCAGCCGCACGCCGTCACCGCGGTTCGGCGTCGCGGTGAAGCCCATGATCATCGCTTCGGGGCGCTGGCCGAGGACGGCGTCGACGATCGCGCGATAGGACGGTGCGGCGGCGTGGTGCGCTTCGTCGATGACGAACAGCGCGATGCGGCGCTTGAAGCGGGCGACGAAGTCCTCGAGCCGTTTCTCGGCGAGGGTCTGCACCGTCGCGACCACGATCGTCGAGTCCTCGGCGGCACGGCGCTCCGCCTTCTCGATCCCGATCACCGCGTCGGGGTTCTCGACCTTCATCTTCTCGGCGATCTGCTCGATCAGCTCGTCGCGGTGCGCGACGACCAGCGTCACCTCGCCGGTGCGCAGCGAGAGCAGCTTCGGCAGCGTCGCGATGATGACGGTCTTCCCGAGCCCGGTCGCGAGCGAGACGAGCTGGCTGCACACACCGCGCGCGCGATGCTCGAGGATCGCTTGCTGCGCCTCGACTTGATAGGGGCGAAGGTGGGGTGCCCGCGGCGTAGCCGCGCGGGCGGGTTCGAGCGCCGGGCGACGTCGCGGCCGCGTCATGGCGGCAGGCGTCGCGTCAGTCAGTTCCATTGCGCCTTCGATGGGAAACGCTCCGTCGCTCCTCGACGGGGCGAGAGGCCGGTTCGAGGCACTCGCGTGCCGTCAAGAGCCGGATTGTTGGGCGTTACGTTCAGAGACCGCCTCGCGGACTCCTCGGTTGCGAGCGAACGGCCGACACCGTTCGATATCTTGACAGAGGAAGCGGCCTCGGCCGGCCCGTTCGTACCGATAGTAGTATCGGCGGGTGCTCCCGGCGGATGAAGCGCCGGTCGGGACTCCGCTCCTCATTCCGGAGACCCATGCCGCTGGTTCGCTTTCCCCCGCACGTCGTCGCCTCCGCCGCGCTGGTCGCACTCGCCGCCGCGGCGCTTCCGTTCGGGCACGCGCGGGTCGCCGGTGCGGGCGCGGTCGTTCCGCTGATGCTGGTCGCGGCGGCGGTCGCCGAGACGGTGACGTTCGCCGTCCTGATCGCGCTCTACGCGCGCGAGCCGCGGCGCTCGACCGGGTTTCTGGCCTTCTCCTATCTCGCCGCGGCCGTCTTCACGTGCCTGCAGGCCGGTTCGCTCCCGCTCGCGCCGTCGGCACCGCCCGCCTTCCCGGCCGCCTCGCAGACGGCAGCGTGGATGTACGTCCTCTGCCACCTGGGGTTCGCCGTCTGCGCGATCGTCTACGCACGACTGCGCCACCCGGACGAGTACCAGCTCACCGGCGCCCAAGCGCGCCGGTACCTGCGCTGGACCGCCGCCGGCTTCGTGGCCGTGACCGTCCTTGCCGTCGCGGCGGTGCTGACCGCCGGCGAGCGGCTCGTCATCGTGCACGGGCTGCACATCGGCTTCAGCAACGGCCCGCGCGGGTCGCTCTTGATCGCCGCGTGCATCGTCGCGACCGTCGTGGTCTTTCGGCGCGGCGTCCGCGACGGGGTCGACGCCGGCCTGACGCTGGCGCTGGTCGCGGTCACGCTCGACGTCGCGCTGAACTTCTACGCCGGCGAGCGTTTCGTCGTCGCCTGGTACGCGGCCCGGATCCTCATCGTGGGCGCGTCGACGTTCGTCTTGATCGCCTCGATCCGCGACCTCATGCTCTGGCGCACGCGCGCGCTGCACCTCGGCGACCTCCTCGCGGTGCAGCTGCACCGCGTCGAGCACCATTCGCAGCGGCTGGAGTCGCTGTGGCGGCTGGCCTCGCAGCCGCCGCTCGACGACGAGGCGTTCTTGGCCGCGGTGCTGGACGAGGCGTCGAAAGCGATCCATCCGGGCCCGCCGTTCTACGGCGTGCTCGCGCACCTCGACGGCGCGGAGATCGTCATCGACGTCAACCGCTGCGGCGACGACATCGACCAGGCGCTCGTGCCCGGCGCGCGGCTGCCGTTCAAGCAGACGCTGCTCTCGGAGCTGTTGCGGACCGGGCGGACCTGCTCGTGGGACGACGTCCACACGCACCCCGAGCTCGCCGCGATCCCGCGCGTGGACGAGATGCCGTGGCGCGCGTTCATCGGCACGCCCCTCCGCGTCGGGCCCACGGTCTATTTCCTGACCTTCACCTCGCTCACGGCGCTGGTCGAGCCGTTCGCGCCGGACGACCACGCGTACCTCGAGATCGTCGCGTCGTTCTGCGCTTCGCGGCTGCAGCAGCGCGTGCAGTTCGAGCGCTTGCGCCACCAGTCGACGCACGACTCGCTGACCGGGCTGCCGAACCGGGCCGCGTTCCGCGCCAAGGCGGTCGAAGCGCTCGCGGCCTGTCCGAACGTCGCCTTGGCCGTCGTCGACGTCGACCGCTTCCGCGCGGTGAACGAGTCGCTCGGGCATCAGACCGCCGACGCGGTGCTGGTCGAGGTGGCGGCGGCGCTCACCGCGCGGGTGAGCGAAGGCGACGTCGTCGCGCGGATCGGCGGCGACGTGTTCGGCGTGCTGCTGCGCGACGCGACGCGCGCCGGCGCGGAGCGGCGCGTCGAGCGGCTTCATGCCGCGTTCGCGCAGCCGTTCGGGACCGGCGACCGCGAGGGCAAGGAGCGGGTCGCGGTGACCGCCAGCATCGGCGTCGCGCTGGCGCCGCACGACGGGCCGGTGTTCGAGAAGCTGCTCGCGCGCGCCGACGCGGCGGTGCGCAGCTCGAAGGAGCGCGGCCGCGCGCGCTGGTCGTTCTACGACGTGCGCGACGCCGACGCGTTCGCCGCCGCGCGCAAGCTGCAGAACGACATCGCCGAAGCGCTGGTGCGCGAGGAGTTCGTGCTGCGCTTTCAGCCGCACGTCGAGCTCGCGACCGGTCGCGTCGTCGGCGCCGAGGCGCTGATCCGCTGGCGGCATCCCGAGCGCGGGCTGCTGGCGCCGGCCGAGTTCTTTCCGCTCGCCGAAGCGCACGGCATGGCCGGCGCGATCGGCGCCTGGGTGATGCGCGAGACGGTGCGCGCCTCGCGCGCGTGGCGCGCCGCCGATCCGGCGTTTCGCGCCTGGTTCAACCTCTCCGCGCTCGAGCTGAGCGATCCCGCGCTGCTGCGGCAGATTCGCGAGCTCGGAGAAGAGCTGCGCGGCGTCGGCGCGGAGATCAGCGAGTCGATCGCGATGCGCGACGTGCACGCCACGATGCGCACCGTCGCGGACCTGCGCGAAGCGGGGCTGCTGATCGCGCTCGACGACTTCGGCACCGGCTACTCCTCGCTCGCGCACTTGAAACGGCTGCCGATCGACGTGGTGAAGATCGACGGCACGTTCACCGCCGGCGTTCCGAACGATCCGCACGACGCCGCGATCGTCGAAGCCGTGGTCGGCATCGCGACGCGCTACGGTTTCGAGACGGTCGCCGAAGGCGTCGAGACGATGGAGCAGGCGGCGTACCTGCGTTCCGTCGGCTGCGATCTCGCGCAGGGCTTCGCGTACGCGCCCCCGATGGCCGCCGCGGACTTCGAGGCGTGGCTGCGCGCCGCGCGAAACACTCCGCGCGCCGGCGCGTACATACGGGCATGAAGACAACGATACGGCGACCGGAACCGACGTGTCCGGTGCGCACCCTGCCGCGGCCGGTCGGCGCGAACGCCGCCCCGTTCGGCGGCTGGGGCCCGCGCGTCCCCGGAATTTAAGGAACAGCCAAAGAGCTGCCGAACGCGTCGCCTATGCAAAAAGAGGGCTGGCGCGGGCGGTACTACGAGGACTTCGAGGTGGGCGACCTCTACCGCCATCGCCTCGGGCGCACCGTGACGGAGACCGACAACACGCTCTTCACGATGCTGACGCTCAACACCAACCCGATCCACTTCGACGAGAACCTGGCGCAGCAGACGCCCTTCAAGCAGATTCTCGTCAATTCGTGCTACACGCTCTCGCTCGCCGTCGGGCTCTCCGTCTCGGATCTGAGCGAGCACGTGATGGCGAACCTGGGCTGGAACGACATCCGGCTTCCGAGCCCGGTGTACGTCGGCGACACGATGTACGCGTCGAGCGAGATCCTGGCCAAGCGCGAGTCGGCCTCGCGCAACGACGTCGGGATCGTCACCGCGCGCACGACCGGCGTGAACCAGCGCGGCGAGACGATCATCTCGTACGAGCGCACCTTCATGGTCTACAAGCGCGGCCAGGACCCGCGCGACTCGCTCCAGCCCGCGTAGCGGCGCGGTGGATCGCGAGACGCTGCGCGCCGAGGTGCGCGCGCTGTGCGAGCGGCTCGGCGGCGCGGCGTACTGGCGCGCGCTCGACGCGAAGCGCGCGTATCCCGAAGCGTTCGCGCGCGCCTTCGCCGAGGCGCGCTATCTCGCGGCGCTGATCCCGCGCGAGTACGGCGGCCTCGGCCTCTCGCTCGGCGACGCGTGCGTGATCGTGGAAGAGATCAACCACGCCGGCGGCAACGCGGGAACCGCGCACGCGCAGCTCTACACGATGGGTACGCTGCTGCGCTGGGGAAGCGAGGAGCAGAAGCGCGCCTGGCTGCCGCGGATCGCGCGCGGTGAGGTACGGCTGCAGGCGTTCGGCGTCACCGAGCCGGTCGCGGGGAGCGACACGACGCGCATCGAGACGCGCGCCGAGCGCCGCGGCGAGGTCTACGTGATCAACGGCCGCAAGCGCTGGACCTCGCGCTACCAGCACTCCGACGCGATGCTGCTCCTCGCGCGCACCGGGCCGGCGACCGCCGCCGAGCGCGGCGCCGGGCTGTCGGTGTTCTTGGTCGACTTGCGCGCGATGCGGCCGGGCGCGATCGAGGTCGCCCCGATCGGCGTGTGGATGAACAACGAGACGAACGAGATCGCGATCCGCGAGGTGGAGGTTCCGGCGGCGAACCTGATCGGTGAGGAAGGACGCGGGTTTCGCTACATCATCGACGGCTGGAACGCGGAGCGGATCCTGATCGCGGCGGAGTGCGTCGGGCACGGGCGGTTTCTGGTCGAGCGCGCGGCGGCGTACGTCAGCGAGCGCGAGGTGTTCGGGAAGAAGCTCGGCGCGAACCAGTCGATCCAGTTTCCGATCGCGCGCGCGCACGCGGCGCTCGAGGCGGCCGACCTCGTGCGAAAAGACGCGGCCGATCGGTTCGACCGCGGCGAGCCGTGCGGTCCGCAGGCCAACACCGCGAAGCTCCTCGCCAGCGAAGCCTCGTGGCAAGCCGCGAACGCGGCGATCGATGCGCTCGGCGGGAACGGCTTCGCCGCCGACTACGACGTCGAGCGGATCGCGCGCGAGACCCGGCTCTACACCGTCGCGCCGCTCTCGAACAACTTGATCCTGGCGTATCTCGGGCACAACGTGCTCGGGATGCCGCGCTCGACGTGATGCCGTCCCGCTCGTCACGCCCGGCGCGCCGCTCGTCACGGGGCGCTCGACCCTCCTCGTCCGGCGTGGTATGACGGACGCATCGATGGAGAGAAGGCGCCTTCCGCTCACGGTTCGGCTCGTGCCGCTGTTCGCGGTCTTCGGGCTCGGCGCGTTCCTGTACCGGTATCTCGACGACCTCGCTCGGCACCGTGTGGGTACGTTCGGGATGCGGCTCTTCGAGGAGAGTACCGGCGTCCTCACGGCGCTCGTGATCGTGCCGATCGTTGTCGGCGTCTCGCGGCAGGTGCCGTGGACGCGCGCCGGCTGGCCGCGCGCCGGGCTGGCGCACCTCGGCGGCGCCCTGGTCTTCACCCTGCTGCACACGACGTTGATGGCGGCGACGCGCGCGATGCTCTCGCCGCTCACCGGGATGGGACCGTACGACTACGGTGACATGCTGTGGCGTTACCCGATGGAGGCGTCGAACGATCTCTTCGTCTATGCCGTCGCCGCCGCGCTGGCGTACTACGCCGGTCGCGAGGACCGCATGCGAAAGGCCGAGCTCGCGGCCGCCGATCTGCGCGCGCAGCTAGCGCAGGCGACGCTGGAGAACTTGCGCCTGCAGCTCAACCCCCATTTCCTGTTCAACGCGCTCAACGCGATCTCGTCGGTGATGTACGAGGACGTGCGTCGCGCCGACGCGATGCTCGCGCGGCTCAGCGAGTTCCTGCGCACCGTGCTCGCGAACGAGGCGCAGCAGGTCCCGCTCGGCGACGAGCTCGACGTTGAGCGCATGTACGTCGACGTCATGCGGGCGCGGCTGGAGCAGGCGCTGCGCTTCGAGGTGCGCGTCGATCCGGCGGCGCGCGACGCGGTCGTGCCGTTCCTGGTGCTGCAGCCGCTGCTGGAGAACGCCATCCGCCACGGGATGGGCGGCGAGCGCGAGGCGATCGCGATCACGGTCGACGTCGCGCGCGAGCGCGAGACGACGGTGATCTCGGTCGCGGACGACGGCGTCGGCTTGCGGAACGGAACGCCGCGGAGCGGCCACGGGTTGGCGAACGTCGAGTCGCGGCTGCGCGCGCTGTACGACGGCGGCGCCAGCTTCGCGATCGCGAGCGCGCCGCAGGGCGGGACGCGCGCGACGGTGCGCTTTCCGTACGCGGCGGCCGGGGCGGGGTAGTGCGCGTCGTTCTGGCCGACGACGAGGCGCCCGCGCGCCGCAAGCTCGCGCGGTTCCTGCGCGAGTCGGACGGCGTGGAGCTGGCCGGCGAAGCGCGCACCGGCAGCGAGGCGCTCGGGCTGATCGCCTCGGAGCGGCCCGACCTCGTCTTTCTCGACGTGCAAATGCCCGATCTCGACGGCGTCGCGGTCGCGCAGGTGCTCGCCGCGCAGGAGCGCGCGCCGCGCGTCGTCTTCGTGACCGCGTTCGACCGGCACGCGGTGCGCGCGTTCGAGCTCGGTGCGCTGGACTATTTGCTCAAGCCGTTCGACCGGGAGCGATTCGACCGCGCGCTGGAACGGGCGCGCGACGCGCTCGCCGCGCGCCCCGCCGAGACCAGCGCGCAGATCGCGGAGCTGATCGCGCGGCTGCGCGGCGACGACCGGTACGTGCGCCGGCTGCTGATCTCGGACGGCGACCGCTCGTTCTACGTCCCGGTCCGCGAGATCGTGCGGCTCGAGGCCGACGGCAACGACGTGGTCGTGCACACGCGGCGCGGCGCGCACGCGATACGCGCCACGCTGGAGTCGCTCGAGGCGCGCCTAGACCCGGCGCAGTTCGCGCGCGTTCACCGCTCGCACCTCGTGAACATCGACGCGATCGCGGAGATCCGTGCCTGGTTCCACGGCGACCACAAGCTGGTGCTGCGCGACGGCAGCGAGATTACGTGGAGCCGCCGATACGCGGCGAAACGTCCCGACCTGCTGCGCTGAACCGCCGCTCGTCCCGCCGCCGTTCCCGCTCGCCACAGGGACGTTGCCGCGGCCTTCACGGCGCGCTACCAATGGTTCCATGACGTACGACGACCGCAGGCTCTCCGCGCTTCCCTGGATCGCCAGCGCAGCGACACTGGTCTTCCACCTGATCGCCAATCCGCACTACGGGTTCTTCCGTGACGAGCTCTACTTCATCATGTGCGGGTTTCGGCCGGACTGGGGCTACGTCGATCAGCCGCCGCTCGTGCCGCTGCTCTCCGCGCTCACGCAGCTCGGTGGGCATTCGCTGTTCCTGCTGCGCGCCGTGCCGGCGCTGTTTGCGGCCTCTGCCGTGTTCGTCGCGGTCGCGCTGACCGCGGAGCTCGGCGGCGGCGCCTACGCGCGTATCCTGACCGCGATCGTCGTCGCCCTTTCGCCGGTCCTCGCGAGCTTCGGCGGAAAGGTCGGCACCGACGAGGCGCTGCCCTTCTTGTGGACGCTCACGGCGTACGCGCTGTTGCGCGTCGTCCGCGGCGCGGATGCGCGGTGGTCCTTCGTCGCCGGCGCCGCGCTCGGGATCGGCCTGGAGATGAAATACAGCACGCTGTTCTTCGCGGTCGCCGCGGTCGTCGCGCTGCTCGTGCTGCCGGAGCGGCGCGTGCTCGCCACGCGGTGGCTTTTCGGCGCGTTTGCGCTGTGCGCGGCGATCGCGCTGCCGAACGCGCTGTGGCAGGCGGCGCACGGGCTGCCGATGCTCGAGCTGTTGCGCAACGCGCAGCACGGCAAGAACGTCGTCGTCTCGCCGCCGGCGTTCCTCGGCCAGCAGCTTCTGATCACCGGCCTGTTCTTGTGGCCGGTATGGGTGGCCGGGCTGGTGTTCCTCGCGCGCGACCGATCGGCGCGCTTCCTAGCGCTCGCGTGGGTGCTGCTGATCGGCGCGATGGTAGCGCTGCACGGAAAGCATTACTATCCGGCGGCAGTCTACCCGATTCCGTTCGCTGCCGGCTGTACCGCGCTCGAGCAATGGACCGCCCGCGTTGGCGTCGTGCGCCCGTTCCTCGCGGCCGCGCTCGTCGCCGGCGGGCTCGTCTTCGTGCCGTTCGTTCTGCCCGTGCTCTCCGAGCAGCGTTATCTGGCTTACGAGCGCGCCGTCCTGGGGGCGCTGCACTTCCAGCGGAGCGCGACGGCGACGGAGAATCACGCGGCGAGCGTGCTGCCGTCCGATTTCGCCGACATGCACGGCTGGCCGGAACTCGCGGCGACGGTGGAGCGCGTCGTCGACGGGCTGCGGCCCGGCGAGCGAGAGCGAGCGGTCGTCGTGACGAGCAACTACGGCGAAGCGGCATCGCTCGAGTTCTTCGGACGCGGACTGCCGCCGGTCGTGAGCGGCCACAACCAGTACTTCCTGTGGGGACCGCGCGGGCGCAGCGGCGACATTCTGATCGACGTGAACGGCGACTGCGGAGCGGCGCAGCATCTCTTCGCGGATGCCGAGCGCGCGGCCACCGCCGGGACGCCGTACGCGATCTCGTACGAGCGCAACATCCCGATCATGGTCTGCCGCGGACTGCGCGTCCCGCTGCCCGCGCTGTGGCCGCAGCTCAAGGCGTACATCTGAGGGTGGCGCTCCGGCGACGAGGAGCGCGCCTTCGCGGCCGAACAGCACACCGCATGACCGCCGCTGCAGCCGCCACGCGCCCCCGCCCGCTCGCCGACGTGCGCGTGATCGCCGTGGAGCAGTACGGCGCCGGACCGTTCGGCTCGGTCCACCTCGCCGAGCTCGGCGCCGACGTGATCAAGATCGAGGACGTGCGGACCGGCGGCGACGTCGGGCGCGCCGTGCCGCCGTACCAGTCCGGCGACGACTCGCTGTTCTTCGAGACGTTCAACCACGACAAGCGCAGCGTCGCGCTCGACCTCGCGAACGAGTCGGGGCGCGCGGTGCTGCACGACTTGGTCCGCGTCAGCGACGCCGTCTATTCGAACTTGCGCGGTGACGTGCCGGCCCGGCTCGGCTTGCGCTACGCCGATCTGGCGCCGTACAACCCGCGGATCGTGTGCGTCTCGCTGTCGGGGTTCGGGATGACGGGGCCGCGCCGCGCCGAGCCGGCGTACGACTACATCCTGCAAGGAATGGCGGCGTGGCAGTCGCTGACCGGCGATCCGAACGGCCCGCCGACGAAGTCCGGACTTTCGTTGGTGGACTACAGCGGCGGGCTCGTGGCGGCGCTGGCGCTGCTCGCCGGCGTGCACGCGGCGCGCCGTGACGGCGTCGGCTGCGACTGCGACACCTCGCTGTTCGACACCGCGATGAACATGCTGACGTACGTCGCCGCGTGGGCGATGGCGCCGGACGGCGCGTACGAGCCGGAGCGCTTGGCGTACTCGGCGCATCCGTCAATCGTGCCGTTCCAGAACTTCCGCACCGCCGACGGCTGGATCGTCATCGTCTGCGCCAAGGAGAAGTTCTGGCAGCGGCTGATCGACGTGCTCGGCATCGCTCACGTCCGCGAAGACGAGCGCTTCGCCGGCTTCGCCGCCCGCCGCGCGAACCGCGGTTTGGTGCAGTCGACCCTGCAAGAGGTCCTCGCGACGCGCACGACCGGCGAATGGATTGCGAAGCTGACCGCCGCCGGAATCCCGTGTGGCCCGGTCAACGACGTCCGCGCCGCCCTCGCGGACCCGCAAACCACAGCGCGCAAGCTCGTCACCGAAATCGCGCACCCGTCGTTCGGCACCGCCCGCTGGATCGCCAGCCCGGTCCGCGTCGGCGAGCCAAGTGAGGAACACCGGCGCGCGCCAGCCCTAGGCGAGCACACGGAGATCATCTTACGCGAGCTACTCGGATACCATGACGCGCGTATTCAGCAGCTGCGCGCCGCCGGCGCTTTCGGCCCTGAGTTCGCGATGCACGCCGCAGAAAATCCGGGCGACATTCCGTAGTAACAAATCGGTTTGCCTTGACATCGTGAAGCTGACTCCTGTATCGTAGAATTAATTCCAAGGCAACGGTGCGCAACGACCATGGAAGAAAGCAGGGGCCTCGGAGCGATCCGGGCCCTGAAGTATTTCTAAGAGTTAGCGCGGCGCAGGAGGCGTTCGGCGGCGGTGACGATGGGAGGGTCGATCATCGTGCCGTCGAGGACGGCGGGGTTCGAGCGCTGCGCCGCTTCGACGATGCGGCGCGCGTATTCGATTTCGTGTTGCGACGGTGCGAAGGCGGCGCGGACCGGCGCGATCTGCGCGGGGTGGATCAACAGCTTGCCGTCGTAGCCGAGGCGGCGCGCGTGCTCGGCGTCGCGGGCGGGGATCGAGGCGTCGCCGTACTCACGCGAGGGGCCGTCGATCGCCCAGCGCTGCGCGGCGCGCGCGGCGACCAGCATGCGCGCGCGGTGCGGGAGCATCACGTCCGCGGCGCTTTCGCCGCCCAGCTCGGCGGCGAGATCGTACGGGCCGAACGCGAGCGCGAGAACGTGCGGTGCTTCCGCTATCGTCTCGCAGTGCGCGATGCCGCGCGCGGTCTCGACGATCACGATCTGCGGCAGCGCGCCGAGCTCGTCGCTGACGCGCGCGAGATCACGAACGCTGCCGGCTTTCGGAATCACGACGGCGCCGGCGGGCCGCGCGCCGGCGAGCATCGCGAGGTCGGCGTGGCCGTCGGGGGTCTCGGCGGGGTTCACGCGCACCGCGACGTTCGTGAGCTCGTCGTGCGCGTCGAGGAACGCGCGGACTTGCTCGCGCGCAAATTCCTTGCGGTTGGGCGCGACGGCGTCCTCGAGGTCGAGGATCGCGCCGGTCGCGCCCGACGCGAGCGCCTTGCCGAAACGCTCGGGGCGGTCGGCCGGCACGAACAGGAGCAGCGAGGGATCGAGCGGCATCGCCGCGCCGTTCGCGCCGGAGGCTAGAAGGTCTTGGGCGTGTAGTTCGGCCGCGGCGTGACCGACTGCGCGGCGAGCGCCGTCTTCGCTTCGCGCGCCCAGCTCGAGCTCGGGCCGCCGTCGGAGTCGGCGGCCGACACCTCGCCGACGATGTCGAACATGAACTGCGTGCGCGCGAACGTCTTCGACGAGACGACCGAGCCGGCGAACACGTCCTGCGCGAGCTGGTGGTCGTAGCCGAGGTAGGTCGAGTGGTTCGGCTTCGCGGCATCGAACGAGTAGTTCTCGAACGCGGCGGCAACCTTGTCGGGCGCCGTCGTTCCCGCACCCGCGATCCGCTGCATCAGCGAGGTCGCGCCGACGTACCCGAAGTAGTGGCGCCAGGAGATCGGGCCGTTGATCGAACGCCGCAAGCGCGCCGTGAGCCGGCGGGCGCCTTCGCAGCACGTCGGACTCCACACGACCGGGAACGTCGTCCCGGCGATCGCGTCGAGCGGGATCGCCTTGTAGTAGAAGTCCTCGAGGTTGATCCCGGCCAGCTTCATCTTCTTGCCGAGGCCGAAGTCGACGAACTGCTTGCACGCGTTCGCCGCGTCGAGCCCGCTGTTCGCCAGCACCAGCACGTCGGCGTCTGTGTTTCGCGCCTTGGTGAGGTTCGGCGAGAAGTCGCTGGTGCCGAGCTTCACCACGTCGTGGCCGACTTCGGTCCCGCCGGCGCGCGCCAGGATCGCGGAGAGCTCGGTGTACGCGTCCTTGCCGAACGCGTAGTCGGCCTGGATGAAGTACCACTTCTTGCCGAGCGCGAGCACGCGCGTCGCGAGCGTGCGCAGCATCATGTGATTGTTCGGCGAGAAGCGGTAGACCAGCTTTCCGGCCTTGCTCGCGGTGATCGAGGAGTCTTGCGGCCCGAGCTCGAGCATGAAGATCCCCAGCTCGTTGCACAGCGCGGTCATCGCCAGCCCGTTCGCCGACGAGGTCAGACCGAACAGCACGTCGACGTTCTCCTGGCCGACGAGCCTCCGGGCCTCGGTCGTCGCGACGGCCGGTTTGGAGTTGTCGTCGCCGTAGACGAACTCGTACTTCACGCGCCCGGCCTTCGCGTTCCAGTCGGCGAGGGCGAGCTCGGCGCCGATCTTGTGGATCGCGGCGATGTCGGAGAAGATTCCGCTGAACGAGTCGAGGAACCCGATCTTCACCGTCGCGGGGCCGGCGGCGAGCGTGAACCGCGGTGCGGCGAGGGCCGCGCCGGCGGCGGCGGTTCCAGCCAGAAGCGAGCGTCGTGAGAGCATGCGCGGCTACCTCCGTCTCATGTGAAGTCTTCGGTGGTCGCTCCATCGGACAGCGCCGTGCGCAACTCCTGCGGCAGCGGGCGCGCCGCGATGCCGGCGTCGCCGTAACCGATCAGCACCCGAACCTCGAAGCCGCGCGCCACCTCGACGTCGTCCCGCAGCACGACGTGCTCGATCCGCATCGAGCTTTCGCCGAGCTCGACGACCGTCGAGCGGATGACGATCGGATCGTCGTAGTACAGCGGCTGAACGAACCGCGCGCCGCTTTCCACGATCGGCACCGGCCAGCGCGGCCGCCCCTCCGCGCCGAGCAGCGGTCCTGCGGCGGCGCGCAGCAGCCCCGACATCCCGGCGTCGAACCAGGCGAAGAAGGTCGGATAGAACACGATTCCCGCCGCGTCGGTCTCGCCGAAGCGGACGCGCGTGCGCGTGAGGTGGGTCCGGCCGCGCAGCTCCATCACCGCTTCAGGCGAGCCGGACGTACTCGAAGTCGACCGGCCGCTCTTTGATCCCTTTCTCGGGCGGCGCGATCCAGGCCGCCGTCTTCCCCGGCTCGACGACGCGCTGCATCAGCGAGGCGATGAACGCGCCGTCGTCGTCGCTCGGGAGCCACGAGGCGATTCGCGCGTCGTACTCCTCGCGCGAGATCGGCCGCCCCGCCGGATCGGTCGGGACGTTCGCCCAGTTCCCGATCGTGCGCCGGAAGCGCGTGCTCGGCAGCGTGAACCGGAACGCGTGTCCGGCCGCTTCGATCAGCTTGTTCCAGCGCGTCAGCCCGCGCATGCAGTCCTCCACGTACGAGGTCCGCACGACCTCGTTCATCGCGTTGCGCAGCGCGACCGGCTCCGTGCGCACGCCGCCCGCGCCGTCCGGCAGGTCGAGCTCGAGCGCGGCGTCGCGCACGACGTGGTCGGCGTACTTCTTCTCGTCGGGGCGGCCTTTGATGCCCTGCGCGAAATACGCCGCCGCGTTCGAGGAGGCTTCGGAACCGAACAGGTCGAGCGACGAGGAGAACCAGAAGTTCAAGTAGCGCTGCACCGTCGGGAAGTCGATCGCGCCGGCGTGGCGGATCGCCGCGGGCTCGTCGGTCCCCAGCTCGCGCATCACTTCGAGCGTGCGGCGCACGACGCGCGAGATCCCGGTGTCGCCGACGAACATGTGGTGCGCTTCTTCGGTCAGCATGAAGCGGCAGGTGCGCGCCAGCGGGTCGAAGCTGGACTCCGCGAACGACTTGAGCTGAAACTTCCCGTCGCGGTCGGTGAAGAAGGTGAACATGAAGAACGAGAGCCAGTCGTTGATCGGCTCGTTGAACGTGCCCAGGATGCGCGGGTTGTCGGCGTCGCCCGAGTGCCGCGCCAGCAGCTCTTCGGCTTCCTCGCGGCCGTCGCGCCCGAAGTAGGCGTGCAGCAGGTAGACCATCGCCCACAGGTGGCGGCCTTCCTCGACGTTCACTTGAAACAGATTGCGCAGATCGTACAGCGAGGGCGCGCTGTGGCCGAGCAATCGCTGCTGCTCGACCGAGGCCGGCTCGGTGTCGCCTTGCGTGACGATCAGCCGGCGCAGCGTGCTGCGGTACTCGCCCGGAACCTGCTGCCACACCGGCTTCCCGAAGTCGTCGCCGAAGCCGACGCGGCGGTCGGGCTCCGGCTCGGCGAGGAAAATTCCCCAGCGGTACTCCGGCATGCGCACGTAGTCGTAGTGCGCCCAGCCTTTCGCGTCGACGGAGATCGCGGTCCGCAGGTAGACGTCGAGCGCGTTGAAGTCGCTCGGCCCGAGCTCTTTCCACCAGTTGAGGAACGCCGGCTGCCACTGCTCGAGCGCGCGCTGCAGCGTGCGGTTCGTCGAGAGCTCGACGTTGTTGGGGATCCGTTCGGCGTAGTCGATCGCCATCGCTGCGTTACACTCGTTCCTGGTCGAAGTCGGGACGCGAGCCGGTGCCGAAAACCTTCAGCGCGCCGTGCTCGCCGGTGGAGTTGGGACGGTAGAAGACCCAGTTCTGCCACGCCGAGAGCCGGCCGAAGATCTTCGTCTCCTCCGTCTCGGCGCCGGGGAAGCGCAGGTTTGCCTCCATCGCGGTGAGCGCGTCGGGCGAGAGCGAGGTGCGCTCCTCGAGCGCGAGCCGCAGCTCGTCGTCCCAGTCGAGCTCGTCCGGCGTGACGGTGACGAGCCCGGCCTCGAGCGCGTCCTGCGCGCGGTAGCGATAGCCGATGGCGGCCTTCGCCGCCTTGCGCGCCGGCAGATCGCTCTCGAAGCGCGTGTCGACGCGCGAGAGCCCGTTCACCATCGGGTAGAGCCCGAAGTTCACTTCGTCGAGCACGATGCTCGGCGTCTGGTCATCCCGAGCCTGTCGAAGGGCGTCGGGCGGCGCCAGCATGTAGGTGCGGTCGGCGGCGAGCGCGAGCTCCATCAGCGTTCCGGCGAAGCACGAGCCCTGGTCGACGAGCGCGTACAGGCTGCGCGAGGTGACGTCGAGCCGTGCCAGCGCGCGCCGCAGAAAGCCGATCGTCTCGCGCACGAGCCAGTGCTCGCGCTGCGCGAGCAGCGTGCGGTCGACGGCGAGCACCGCATCGGGGTCGCCTTCGGTGCGCAGCAGCAAGAGGCCGAGCTCGGGCTCGTTCGTGCGCAGCATCAGGATCGCGTCGTCGAGCTCGCGCGCGAGCGCCAGCGGCCACCACGCGTCGCCGGCCGCGACGATCGCGTCCGGTTCGGTCGCCTGCGCTTCGCGCGGCGCGCGCACGAGGACCGTCGCCGTGCGCTGCGCGCGGTCGAACGTCACGTCGACGTGCTCGTAGTGATAGCCTTGCGCGTCGATCGTGCGGCGCAACGGGTTCAGCGCGATCCCGCGGACGTCTGCCGGCCGCGGCGAGCTCGCGACGTGCGCCGCGGCGCGCTCGCGCACCAGCGCGGCGAACTCGGACGGCGGCGCGGTCGCGTCGACCAGCTTCCACGCCTTTGCGCGCTCGGCGCGCACGCCGTCGGCGTTGGTGCAGAACAGGTCGGCGACGTCGCGGCGCACCTTGCGCTTGTCGACGAGGCGCGTCAGCCCGCCGGTCCCCGGCAGCACACCGAGCAGCGGAACTTCGGGCAAGCTCACCGCGGTGGAGCGGTCGTCGACCATGAGAATCTCGTCGCACGCCAGCGCGATCTCGTAGCCGCCGCCGGCGCACGCGCCGTTCACCGCCGCGACGAAGCGCAGCCCGTCGTGGCGGCTCGAGTCTTCCATCCCGTTGCGCGTCTCGTTGGTGAACTTGCAGAAGTTCACTTTCCACTGGTGCGACGAGGTGCCGAGCATATAGATGTTCGCGCCCGCGCAGAACGAGCGTTCTTTCGCGCTCGTGACGACGACGCACGCGACCTCGGGATGCTCGAACCGAATCCGGTCGAGCGCGTCGCGCAGCTCGATGTCCACGCCGAGGTCGTACGAGTTCAGCTTGAGCTTGTAGCCCGGCCGGATCCCGGCGTCCTCATCGACGTCGAGCGCCAGCGTCGCAACCCGCCCGTCGACCGAGAGCTTCCAGTGGCGATAACGCTCGGGCGAGGCGTCGAACGTAACGAGCCCGGACTGGGCGGGTGCCTCGGTGGCCAGCATCGTTTGTGAACTATACTGCATGTCAGGTCGCCTTTGCAAGCACTATGGTGCCGAACAAAAGGTTTCCCTATGCTTGCTCTTGCAGCCCGGCGCGTTCTCGGCTGCTCTCGGCGCGGGTCAGAACCATCCTGAGGGCTTCCGAATTGTCCCGTCGGCGTCGGCCAGCGTGGGCGGGAATTGGCATAGGGCGACATCGCTTTGCGGACCGTCCGAGCCGATGTCCCGCCGGAACTTGGCAACCTTTCGCAACTCTATGCTGGGGTGCGCCCGACGCGGCCGGCTTCCCGGTTGCTGCAGCCTCGCGGAGAATTCGCGATCGCATGTCGCCTGCGTGTGCGGATTCAGTACGCCGACACCAAGCCCTAGTTCATGTCTCACCATGCGCAACGGCTCGACGAGATCGGAATCGTTGGAGATTACAACCGCCTGTTCGTAGTCGTTGCGGAAACCGTCCAGCAACATCCAAGACGCGAGGTTGACGTCGGAGCCCTTTTCTTCCGTTTTGATCACTTCAACGGTTCGAGGTGAACCGGGGGCTGGATCGGCAACGCGCATTCGGACTCGGCTTTCCAAGAAGCGCCCGAAGTGGATGGATGTTCCGGCACGGTTTGAAGAGCGCGAAGGTAAAAACGCTGTCGCTGCACTTTGTTCGGGTCTTGCCGTCCGCCGGCGGTCTCCGCGGTGAAGTAGCGTATTCGATTGACGACGACCCACGACGGCAAGAGACGGCGACAGAGGGCAGCGATGTCGAGCCACTTGTATGGCGTGCCTTTGACGGCTCCGTAATAAAGGTTGAAGCCGTCTACGTAAATGTTCGTGCGAATGCTTCACCACCCGGAAAAAGCAAGACCGCCTTGCGGCGGCCTGCACCCTCTCGCCGAAGCTTGAGGGGGGATCACGGCGTCATCCTAGCGGCACAATTCCTCGCCGTCAATACCCAAGTTCATACGGACCCTTTCGCCGGCGCGGCCGCGACGAGTAACTCGAGCGCCTCGCTCGCGGGCTTGCCGCTCGTGTCGACTTCGGCGTCGGCGCGGCGGTAGAGCGGCTCGCGGCCGGTGAGGATGCGCTGGAGGTCGGCCATCGACTCGCGGTTGCCGGCCATCGGGCGCATGTCACCTTGTGCGACGACTCGCTCCATGTGCTCGGCCGGCGCAGCTTTGAGCCAGATCGTGTAGCAGGCGGCGAGGAGGCGCTCGTACGTCGCCGGCTCCGAGACGATGCTCCCGCCGGTCGCGAGCACGAAGCGCGGGCGCTCCTCGATGATCCGGTCGAGGCAGCGGCGCTCCATCCGGCGGAACCCGGCCTGGCCGTAGAAATCGAAGATCGTCGCCAGCGAGACCCCGCTCTCGCGCTCGATTTCGCGGTCCAACTCGATGAACGGGACGCCGAGGCGTTCGGCGAGCGCTGAGCCGAGCGTCGTCTTCCCGGCACCGCGCAGCCCGGTCAGCGCGATGCGCCGCGCGCGCGCCTCGGCGTCCACCGCGCCGAACGACTTCAGCAGCAGCGCGTGCGCTTCGCCGAGCTGTTCGGGGCCGAGCCGGCGCAGCAGCTCGACGGCTTGCGTCAACTCAGCCGGATCGTCCGGCGCGTCGGCGATCAGTGCCTGAAGCGGGACGTCGAGCGCGCGGGCGATCCGGCGCAGGATCGCCAGCGAGGCGTTCCCCTGGCCGGTTTCGAGCTGGGCGAGGTAGCGCTCCGAGACACCGGAGTCTTTGGCGAGGATCTTGCGCGTCATGCCGCGCCGCGCCCGCAGCTCGCGCACGCGGTCCCCGAGGGCTGAGAGGAAGGCGCCGTCGTCGTGGGCGGTCGAGTGCACTATCACGCTTGCGAAGTCTCTCGCATGCACTATAATGCGTAGACGGCCCGAAGTCCAGGCCCTGCCCGTGCGTCGACTCCGGAGGCTTTCCTATGATCGCCGTATCGCTGCTCGTCCCGCAAGGATGAGAGAGAACCTCGCCGGCTCAAGCGCCGTAGGCGATGTCGTGATCGACGGCAAGCGGCTCGAGATCGTGCGCTACGACGGCGATCCGCCGCGCCCGACCATCGTCATGCTGCACGAAGGGCTCGGCTCGGTCTCGCTGTGGCGCGACTTCCCGCAACGCATTTGCGAACGCACCGGCTGCACGGTGATCGCATACTCGCGGTACGGCTACGGCCGCTCCGACGTGCTCCGGGAAAAGCGCGAGCCGGACTACATGCACCGCGAAGGCGAAGTCGTGCTGCCGCAGCTGCTGGAGCAGCTCGGGGTCGAATGCCCGATTCTCTTCGGGCACAGCGACGGAGCGTCGATCGCGCTGATCTTCGCGGGCACGCATTCCGACGCGGTGCGTGCGCTGGTGCTCGAGGCGCCGCACGTCTTCGTCGAAGAGATCAGCGTCCGCAGCATCGCCGCCGCGAAGAACGCGTACGCGACGACCGATCTTCCGGCGAAGCTTGCGCGCCACCACACCGACGCCGGCGCGACGTTCTACGGGTGGAACGACATCTGGCTCGACCCGCGCTTTCGTGACTGGAACATCGAATCGTACGCGGCGCGCGTGCGCTGTCCGGTGCTGCTGATCCAGGGCGACGCCGACGAATACGGCACGACTGCACAGCTCGACGCCATCGAGGCCGCCGTGCCGGGCGCGCAGCGGCTGATGGTGCCGGGCGTCGGCCACAGCCCCCACCGCGACGCGCCCGAGCCGGTGATCGAGCGAGTCGCCAGCTTCGTCCGGGATCGAGAAGGTCCGGTCGGTCCTCCCTAGAAGGCGAGCATGAGCCCGGCGCGGATCCGTTATCCGTCGCGCCGCCGTGCATCCGAGAAATGGGGGTGAATCGTGGTTCAACTCGGTGCTTCTGGAGCGGCAGCGCCGGCCGCGACACCGTCGCCTGCCCCGGCGCCGTCAACCGCGCGCGTCGCGTCCGATTTGTACGAGCCGAAGATCGAGTATCCGCAGCCGGCGAATCGGCCGCTCCAAGTGTACGCGTTCGATCCGACGCTGGGCCGCCATCTCGGCAACGTGATGACGATCAACGTCCGTTATGAGCCGCTGCAGCCGGGGCCTGTCGGCTCGCGCATCGCCGTCGTCGACTACGACGGCTCGACCAAAAAGTTCAACCTTCCCGTTGCGCTCGACGATCCGAAGGTTCTGATCCGCGGCGGTCTCGACCCGACCGAGTTCGATCCGCGGTTTCACCAGCAGATGGTCTACGCGGTCGCGACGGAGACGCTCGAGCGCTTCGAGGCGGCGCTCGGCCGGCGGATTCACTGGCGGTACCCGCCCGATCCGAAGGACCCGACCAAGTCGGCCCCGCGGAGCCTGAACCGTTTGTATCTGTTCCCGCACGCGATGGTGCAGGCGAACGCGTTCTACAGCCCCGACGTGCACGGGATCTTGTTCGGGTACTTCCGCGCCGACGACGCTACCGACGCACAGGTCGTGCCGGGCCAAACGATCTTCACCTGCCTTTCGCACGACATCGTCGCGCATGAAACCACGCACGCGATCGTCGACGGGATCCGGGACCATTTCATGGAGCCGACCAACATCGACGTACCGGCGTTCCACGAGGCCTTCGCGGACCTCGCCGCGCTGTTCCGCCATTTCGCGCATCGTGAAGTCCTGCTGCACACGCTGCAGCGGACCGGCGGCCGCCTCTACGAGTCGACACTGCGGTCCGACGCCCCGAGCTCCTCGCCGGCGCCCGACGGAAGTGCCGCCCCGGCGCAGATCCAAGCGCAGATCGCGCAAGACAATCCGTTGATCGAGCTGGCGCGCCAGTTCGGGCAGGTCGCAGGTCTGCGCGGCGGGCTGCGCAGCGCGCTCGGCACGCCTGCGAACTCCCAGGAGCTCAAGACGAAGACGGAGCCGCACGCCCGCGGCTCCATCTTGATCGCCGCCGTGTTCGATGCGTACTTCTCCGTCTATACACAGCGGACGGCCGACCTGTTCCGCGTCTATCGCGCGGGGGGCGGGCCGGACAATCCCGTCGATCTGCCCGGGCCGCTCGCGACGCTGCTCGCCGCCGAGGCGAGCCGGATCGCAGAGCTTTTCTTCTCGGTCTGCGCGCGATCGCTCGACTATTGCCCGCCGATCGACATCACGTTCGGCGACTTTCTGCGCGCGCTGATCACTGCGGACCTTGATCTGTACCCGAGCGACTCCTACGGCGTGCGCGACGCCGTGATGCAGGCGTTCCGCTCGCGCGGGATCGTGCCGGAAGACGCCGGGTTCTTCTCCGAGGACGCGCTGCGCTGGCCGGACGTCAATTCCGACGTGTTGCCGGCGGTCGACGGGCTCATCTTCGGCGATCCGAACGGCCTCACGGGGAACGAAAAGAAGCATAACGGCGACGTCCTGCGGGCCTACGCGAGCGCGCAAGCGGCGAAGCTCGGCTTCGGCGACGGGGACATCTCGGTGCCGTCGTTCCACCCGACGTTCCGGACCGACGAGGACGGCCGGCTCAAGATCGACATGGTCGTCGAGATCGTCGAAACCGAAAAGACGACTCCGCAGGCGCCGAAAGACCCGCAGGCTCCGCCCCCGCCGACGCGGTCCGGCGCTACGCTGATCATCGCAAAGGCGCCCGTCGGCGACGAAAAGGACGAGAAGCCGTCCGAAGTGCGCTATGCGATCGTCAAGCATTTGAATCCGAGCGGCGACGCGCGCCGCGACGCAGCGGCTGCGCTCGGCCTGACCGATGCGAACGGCCGCATCGACTTCAACGCCCTTCACGGTGGAGTGTAGGTCATGACGAAGCACAAAAGCTCGAAGAAGCGTTCCACCGCGAAGAAGCGTTCCACCGCGAAGAAGCGACCGGGCGCGAAGAAACGTTCGAGCGCGAAGAAACGCTCGAGCGCGAAGAAGCGCTCGAGTACGAAGAAACGAGCTTCGACGACAAAGAAGCGTCCGGCCGGAACACCGGCGAGCCGGAAGCCGACCCAGTCCACCGGAACGCCGGGAATCCCGACGGCGACGGAAAGTCCGACCCCAACTCAAACTCCCACGCCCCCGACGGCGGTGCCAACTCCGCAGCCGGGGTCCGGTCAGGCGAATCGGACCGGCGGGTCGGCCGGGATTCGGATTCGCATGTACCGCGTCGGTTTCGGTGACTTCTTTCTCATGACGCTGACCGGGTCGGACGGCATTGCGCGGCACATCCTGGTCGACTGCGGCGTGCACGCTGCGAACCTCGGAAGCATCAGCACGGCGATCGATCAGCTGAGAAAGGACACCGGTGGTCAGCTGGCGCTGATCATCATGACCCACCGGCACGCCGATCACATCTCGGGCTTCGGGGTCGGCGCGGACGTCTTCAAGACGTTCACCGTCGAGCGCGTCTGGATGTCGTACTTCGAGAACCCGAACGACCCGGACGCCGCAAAGTTCCAAGCGGCCCTCACCGCGGTAGCGGAACAACTGAAAGCACCGCTGGCGCAAGCGGCGGCGCAGGACGCGGACAACGCGCAATACCAGCAGATGGCCGCCAACATCACCGGCGATCCCTCCATGGGCGGGGGGAACGCGGCGGCGCTGAAAACGTTGCACGGGGGGTTTGCCAACACGGCTCCGGTCGACTTCTATGAAGCCGGTCAGACGCCGACGCTCCCCGACTCGCTCGTCAAGGCCGGTCTGACCGCGCAGATCCTCGGCCCGCCGCGAGATAAAGACCTGATCGCGATCGTGGACAACAAGGCGCATCAGTACCTCGCCGGCAACGTCGACGACGGCGCTGCGCCCGCGCGGCTCAGCCCGAGGTTCGAGGGGACGAAAGCCGACTACCCGGACGACGCGTTCGCGCTGTTCTCGGCCGCCCAGATCGAGGACCTCATCGGCGGCAACCAGCCGAGCCTCCACATCGCAATGGCGGCGAAAGCCGACAACACGATCAACAACCAGAGCCTGGTCGTGCTCTTCACCTTCAACGGGAAGACGCTGCTCTTTCCGGGCGACGCGCAATGGGGGAACTGGGACAACTGGCTGTTCGGCAGCGCCCAGCAGGGCAACGACCCGCAGCTCAGCGCGACCGCCAAAGAGATCCTCGGCAAGCTCGACTTCTACAAGGTCGGTCACCACGGAAGCACCAACGCCAACCCGAAAGACGCGGTGACGGCGCTCCGCAAAGGCGTCGTCGCGATGTGCTCGACCGAGCCCGGCGCGTACGGCAGCGTGAAGAACAACTCCGAGGTGCCGCGCGGCCCACTGATGGTCGCGCTCAAGGCGCAAACGAACGATCAGCTTGCCCGTGCCGACATGGTTCAGCTCACCGCGGCGGAAAATACCAGCGGCAAGGCGGTCCCGCCGACGCAAGGCGTCGGGGCCGTGCCTCAGATCTTCAAGACCGGACCGAACAACGACCTCTACATCGACTACGAGATGTAGCGCTCAGGGCGGCGTCGCGTAGAGCAGCGGCAACACGACGCGGTAGGCCCGGCGCGCGAGCGCGCCGGGCCGCAGCGGCTCGATGACGTCGTGCGAGGGCGGGAGCCCGGTGATGCGGTGGTGCTCGATCCGCGCCGCGCCGTGTGCAGTCCATGCGCGCTCGAGCGCGCGCGCCGCGACGTTGTTGACGGCGGTCTCGCTCGCGTTGGTGACGATCGTTATCCGCTTCGTGCGCGGCGGGGCGACTCGCGCGATCCCGAGCAGCCCGGTCGCGATCCCGAGCGACTCGGCGATGGCGTGCGTCGGAAAGCGCGGATAACCGTGGTCGGGCATGTGCCGCTCGCGGCGGATCGGGTCCCACCACAAGAAGACGTTGGGGAGGCGGTGCAGCACGCGGGCGAGCGCGGTCGTCGCGCCGTGCGGGAGACACGCGACGCCCAGAAACGGCGCAATCGCAAGCGCGTGGTCGAACGTTTCGTGCTGCGCGAGCCACAGCGCGAGCAGCCCGCCGAGCGAAAATCCGGCGACGGTCACCGACGTTCCCAGCCCGCGCGCGATCGCAAGCGCTTCGCCGGCCGCCTCGACGAGCTGGTGCGCGCGCACTTCTCGAAGTTGCGGAGTCAGCCGGTCGCGCGCGCCGTGGCCCGGCAGCCGCGGCACGAGCACGGTGTCGCCGCATTGGTGGAGCCGGTGCGCGAGCGCGGCGCACTGCATCGGGCTCGCGGTCAGTCCATGCAGGAGCACCACCGCGCGGCGCGTCGGCGCGCCGTGATGGAGCAGCTTCGTTCCGCCGCGCGCGTGGATCGACTCGTCGTCGCGCTGCGCCAGCGCTTCGCAGCGCCGCAGGGCCGCCGCATAGTCAGGCTGCACGCGTGAACCGGCGGACCAGACGCTGCAGCGCCGCGTAGTCGACTTTCGCGTTGTGGCGCGGGTCGACCGGGACCGGCGCGCTGACGACGCGGTCGATCTGCGCGAAGGCGACCGCCGCGCGCACCGCGCGCTCGTCGATCGCATGTCCGGCGAGCGGCTCGACGACCAGCACGCGCGCGCCGTCCGCCGCGGCGAGCGCGCTGTGCGCGATCCCCGGCAGATACGAGAGCGCGCACTCGACGCGCAGCGGCTCCAGCGTGCCGCGCGCGTCGTCGATCCGGCCGGCCGCGCGGCCGACCAGCCACAGCCGCCCGCGCGCGTCCCGGTAGCCGAGGTCCCCGGTGCGGTGCCAGATGCGCGCGCCGGCGCGGATCTTCGTCGTCGCGTCGGCACCGCGGTCGAGGTAGTGCTCGACGACGTGCGGCCCGCAGACGACGATCTCGCCGACGGCGTTCGGCGGGAGCGCGCGGCGTTCGACGTCGTCGTCGTGCGGAAACGGTCCGGTCACGGCGCCGCGCTCGGTCGCAACGATCGCGACGGTGCCGGGGCAGCATTCGACCCCGGCGAGCAAACCTGCGCCGCGGCGCATCGCTGCGTGATCGGCGGGGGTGACGTCGTCCGCGTCGAGCCGCGCGATCGGCTCCGCTTCGGTGCTGCCGTACGCGGCAACGATGCGCGCGTTCGGTGCGATTGCGCGCAGCGCGTCGACGAGCGGCGGCATCACCGGCGCGCCGCCGGAGGCGATGAAGCGCAGCGCCGGCAGCGTCTCATTGCGCGCACGAAGCACGGTAGCGAGGTTCGCGAGCAATGCCGGCGAGGCGACGATGCGCGCGACCCCGTGCGCGCGCATCGTCTCGGCGAGTCGTGCGGCGTCGACGCGGGCCGGACGGCGCAGGTCGACGTCCGGCAACAGGCACGTCGCGCCGGCCGCCAGCTCCGCGAGCAGCACGATCGGCATCGTGCACAGCGAGACCGCGCCGTCGAGCCGCAGCGCTTCCCCGAGCGCGGCGACTTGCGCGCGCGCGACGCCATGCGAGCGCATGAGCGCCTTCGACTCGCCGGTGCTGCCCGAGGTGAACGTCAGCATGGCAGGCTCGTCGTTGTGACGGGGCTCCAGCGTGCCGTCTGTGAGTGCGCGCCCGTGCGCGTTCGCGGCGTTTCGCGCATGCACGACGTCGAATGCGAACGGCGCAGACGAGGTGGTCAGCAGAACGGCGCGGCGCACCGCGGGAATCGCGGCGAGCGCGGCCCAACCGAGTCCGCCGGCGAGCACGGCGCGCGGCGGATGCTGCGCGGCGCAGCGCGCGAGCGCGCGCAGGTCGGCGCCCGGCGGCGGAATCGCCGGCACGGCTCCGGCGCGCAGCATCCCGATCAACGCGGCGTACAGCTCGATCCCGACCGAGTGAACGATCAGCACCGTTTCACCGGGACGCAGCCCGCGCGCGCGCAACGCGGCGGCGACGCGCGCGCTCGCCGCGTCGAGCTGCCCGTACGTCAGCTGCTTGCCGCTCCCCGCGTCGTGCAGCGCGACGCGCTGCGGGTGCACGGCGGCGCGGGCGCACAGGATCTCGGCGACGTTCACGATAGCTCCTTCGCAAAGACGGCGTAGCGGCGGAAGACGGCGGCGCGCTGCGCGAGCGAGCGCGCGACGGTGCCGTCGTGCTGCAGCGCGGAGATCGCGCGCGTCGCGCCGAGCGCGTGCGCCGCTGCGCGCGCCGTGTCGGCCAGAACGAAGCCCACCCCGGCGAGGCGGCGGTCGGCGTCGCGCACGACGGTTTTCAGCACGACGGTCTCCGGCGCGCGCGGGTCGCGCAACGCGAACAGCACGGCGCCGATCCGGCCGTCGATCTCGGCGAGCGGACAGAGCCGTGCGTCGAGCAGCGGCGCGAGCGGACGGTAGAGCGCGGCAAACTCATCGAAGCCGATCGGCGTGAAGAGCGGCGCGTCGCGGAAGCCGCGCAGCGCCAGCGCGTGAATCTGCGCCAGCTCCTCCTCGAAGCGCTGCACGTTCAGCGCGCGCAGCGTCACGCCGTTTTCGCGCAGCTTGGCGGCAAGCGCGGGAACGCGCGGGTCACGCTCTCCGAGCGCGTCGTCGCGCAACGACGAATAGGTTTCCAGCGGAGTAAAACCGGCGCGTTCCCACGGCGCCGTCGCCGCGAGCGGCGAGTGCGGCTCGAGCGGGAACGGCGGCGTGCCGTCGGTCCAGGTGACGAGCCGGTAGCGGTGCCAGGTGTTGCCGTCGACCGGTCCGACGGCGAGCGCGCAGCCTTCGCCGCGCAGCCGCTCTGCGGCGCGCGCGAGGAGCGCTGCGAGCGCGCGCTCGTCCGACGACACGACCGCGCCGATGAAGCCCGTTCGCCGCCCGGCGTGCAGCGGCGTGTCGCGCCACCACAACGAGCAGCGCGCGCGACACTCTCCGCCGGCGAGCGATTGCAGCGTCTCGTCGGGGTGCGCCGTGTCGAGCGATGCGGCGGTCGTCGTCATGCCGAGACTCCCGGGAACAGCCGCAGCGCGAGCAGTCCGGCGAGCGGGATCGCGACGTTGTCGAAGCCGTCGCCGGCGAGCGCTTCGGCGAGCGTCGTCACCAGCGCGAACGCCGCGACCGCTGCGATGCTCACCGCGCCCGGAATCAGCGCGCAGACGAGCGCGGCGACGGCGAAGAACGCCGCCGAGCCTTCGAACGATTTGCGCGCGTTGCCGACGACGTAGGGATGCCGGCCGAAGCGGCGTCCGACGAGCGCGGCGGCGGCGTCGCCGAGCGCGAGCGTGAGAATCGCCGCGGCGTAGGCCGGAAAATGATCGTGCGCCAGCGCGAACGCCAGCGTCGCGCCGCCGACGAAGGCGAACTCGCCGAGCGAGCGGCGCGCGACGCCGTGCAGCGCGCAGCCCAACCCCGCGCGCAACACCGGCACGGCGCGGAGCGCGAGCAGTCCGGCGCACGCGACCGCGGCGAGCGCGAGGACCGGCGCAACGCCCGCGAAGACGAACGGCAGCGCGAGGCACGCGAGGCCGACGGCGACGTGCGAGACCTTGCGCGCGAGCTCCGGCTCCCACGCGAAGCGGCGCGCGAGCAGACCGATTCCGCCGACGAGCAGCGCTAGAACGAGTGCGCAGACCGCGGTGAGGGCGGCGTTCATCGCGCTTCCTCCACCACGAAGTCGCCGTAGAACGGGACGCGGTCCCGCGCGCGCAGCGGCGCGGCGACGTCCTCGCGCTCGGCGAGGAACGGCGCCAGCGTCTCGGGACGGCGGCGCGGGACCAGCATGTTCCAGTACGCCAGCCGCGCGCGCGGCGCGGAGACCGCAGCGATGCGCGCGAGCAGCGAGCGGTACGTCTCGTCATCGACGTACTCGAAGACGTCGGAGAGATTCCAGCCGTCGACCGGCGCGCCGTCGTAGTCGGCGACGAACGCTTCGAGCGAGCTGCGGCGGATCTCCAGCCGGTCGAGGCTTGCACGGATCGCATCGAACGACTCCGGCCGCAGCGCGAGCGGGAGGGCCTCGCCGTGCGCGCCGGTGAGGATCCAGTGCAGGTACGGGTTCGCGCCGGCGTCGTCTTCGCGCAGCGCGTGCGCGATCCGCGCCAGCAGCCGCTCGGAGACCGGGCCGTCCGCGTGGGCGAAGAACCGCGGGTCGCGCCCGAGCGCGCTCATCGCCGGGCGCGCGAAGAACGCGCGGAACGCGAGCCGCCAGCGCAGCGTGTTCCAGCGCTCGTCGTAAAAGCGCGCGCGCTCGCCGTCCCCGCACGCCAGCAGCTCGCGGACGGTTGCGTGCGAGTGGATGAGCGGCATCACGGCGGTGCGGAAGAGCGCGAGATAGCGCTCGAAGCGCCCGGCGCTGCCGATGCCGGCGCGCACCGCAGCGGGACGTGCATTCCAGTACGCGCGCGCATCGTCGTCGAGCAGCGGGCGGCAGCGCGCGTAGAGCGCGAGCCGGTCGTCGTGCGGCCGCGAGCCGACCATCGCCAGGAGCTCGCCGTGCTCGAGCGTGCGGTATGCCGCGACGCGCAGCGCGAGCGCGGCGAGCTGGGCGGGCTCGCGGTCGAGCGCGATCACGCGCGCCGGTCCGGCGGTCAGCATCGCAAGCGCGTTGTCGCCCGCCGAGGCGATCGCGACGTAAGTTCCGCCGGGACGCACGCCGAGCGCGGCGACCAGCACGTCGGCGTCCTCCCAGCATTGTGCGTAGCGCAGCGCGTTCGTCATGACGCTTCATCCAGCCGGCGCACGACGCCGGTCGCGCCGTCGAGCTCGACCAGATCGCCGTCGTGCAGCCAGGTCGTCAGCCCGCGGATTGCGACGACCGACGGAATCGCCATCTCGCGCGAGACGATCGCCGCGTGCGAGAGCTGGCTGCCGCGCTCGACCAGGATCGCCGCCGCGGCCGGAAACAGCACCACCCAGCTCGGATCGGTGCGCTCGGCGACGAGGATCTCGCCGCGCCGCAGCGTCTCGCGCGGATCGCGCACGACGCGGACGCGCCCGCGCACGGTCCCCGGACAACACGGCGTTCCGCTGCGAAGCGCGTCGTCTTGCACGGCAGTTTCCGTGCGGAGCAGCGGCGCGACGGGCAGGTCGCGCGTCGCGAACCGGTTCGGCGGCGCCGGCGCGGCGGTGAAGCGGGCGCTCTCGGCGCGGCGCACCGCGGCGAGCCCGCGCAGATCGCGGCACGCGCTCGTCCCCTCGACGAACCCGAGCAGCTCATCGATCGTCAAGTGGAAGACGTCGCGCGCGTCGTCCAGCACGCCGCGCCGCACGAGCGCCTCGCCCAGCGCGACGACGATGCGGCGAACGCGTCCGAACACGCGCGTCCGCTCGAAGCGCAAGTTCTCGCGCGCGACCACGCGCGCCCGCGCCCACGCGGTGAGCCGCGCGAAAATCAACGCGCGCACCGGATTGGCGCGCAACGCGGCGCGCGCACGGTGTTCGGCGGCGCTCCGCAGCGTGATATCCGCGCGCGCGAGCTCGGCGAGCGGCGCATGGCGCAGCCGCGCTATCGCTTCGAGCAGCGGGCGCGAATCGTCGTGCAGCGTCGGACTTTCCAGCTTGAGCTCGCTCTCGCAGCGGTCGCCGAAGCGATCAAGGTACGCCGCGAGCTCCGTCTCGAACGCGTCGCGGTCGCCGGCGGCGTCGAGGGCGGCGAGGCGCTGCACCGCGCGCGCCGGCTCGGCGCTGAGCATTCCGCCGTTCCCCGACAGCAGCGCGGGCGCGAGCGACGTGTCGCCGCACCACGCGGCGGCGGCGCGCTTGAGCAGTCCGAACGACAGCATCACGAAGAAGTCGTTGGCGATCGGCACGTTCCAGCGCTCGAGCAGCGCGCGTTCGAGCCGCCGGTACTCGCGCACGAGCTCGACCGGCGAAGCAGCCTTGTCATCCTGAGCTTGTCGAAAAGCGAGCCCGCCGGCGAGCGTCGTCTCGACGTGCGCGTGAAAGCGCTGCACCTCGCGCGGCAGCCGCGCGGCCGCGATCGTCAGCGCTAGTGCGGTGCGCGCCAGCAGCGCGGCGTCGTGCAGGGGCCCGCGGCGGCATTCACGGGCGATCGCGTCGGCGATCTCGGCGGGCATCGCTTCGCGCACGCCCATCATCTCTTCCATCAGGCGGCGGTTGAGCCGGTAGCCCGGGAGCAGCGCCAGCATGCGATACCACTGGACGAGGTCGTACATCATGCGGCCCTCGATGCGCCCGACCAGGCCTTCGAACGCGCCGGCATGGGCGTCGATCGTCGTGCGCGGCACCGCGACCAGCCGGAAGAACGCGCGGTACGCCTCGGCGTACGCGTGGCGCGCGAACGAGTACGTCAGCGCGCCGACGACGCCGCCGTAGCTTTCGGCGATGTTGCTGTCGTCCCAGATCGCCACCGGCGCTCCCGCGCTCGCCGTCACCGGCCGCGCTTGCAGCGCCCACAGCGTTCCGCCGGTGAAGGTGAACTCGACGTCTTGCGGCGCGCCGGCGGCGTTCGCGATCCGCCGCGCCAGCGAGGCGACGGTCTGGACCGCGTCGTCGTCCAGCGCGGGCTCGCTTCGCAGCGCGCCATCGACCGCGACCGCGAGCGTCCCGCCGTGCGGTGCGCGCACGTGCATGCGATCCTTTTCGGCGATCGCGCGAGCGGCGATCGTTCCGTCGCGCGCGACGCGCCACGCGTCGGTCGACGCGTCGCCGCCGACGATTGCCGAAGCCAGGCCGGGCGCCGCGGTGACCACGACGACGTCGGAGCCGTCGACCGGATCGATCCCGAACGCCACGCCGCTCGCCGTGCCGTCGATCATGCGCTGCACGATCACCGGCATCGTCGTGCGCGTTCCGGCATGTTCGACATTCCCGTCGCTCGCCTCTTTCGCCGCATTGCAGACGTACGCGCTGAGCCCGGCACTCGACGCGGAGGCGCGGACCGTGCGGATCGCGTCCGGTATGCCGTCGTGCGGAACGAAGAGCAGGCTCGTGAACTGTCCGGCGTACGAGGCGTTCGTGCCGTCTTCGACGACTGCCGAGGAGCGCACCGCATAGGTCGTGATGGTGCCGCATCCTTCGACGAGCTCAGGATGACATTGTGGCGGCTCAGGAGGAGATTGTGGCGTAGCGAGCCTTGCCAGTGCCGCTTTCGCTGCGTCGTCGTCCTTGCAGTCGGGGGTGACGACGAACCACGGTGGGACGTTGCAGCCGGCGTCGCGCAGGCGGGCGAGTCCGGCGGCTTTGCCGCCGACGCGAGCGGGGTCGGCCGCTTCGGGGTCGTCGGGGAAGAGGATGCCGCTTTGCGCGAGCGATTTCAAAACGATCATTGAAGCACGTGCACTCCGAGCGGGACGATGCCGAGGAAAAGGTACGAACCGAGGGTCCAGGCGCCGGTCATCTGCTCGATGCGGCGGCCGCTGCCGGCGCGCTGCGAGCGCAGAAAGGCGAGCGCGCACGCGGCGGCGGCGAGCGCGAGCGCGCCGAAGACGATCACATCGACGCGCCCGAAGCCGGCGTGCGCGGCCGCGACCGTCGCGAGCGCGACGTTGCACGCGATCGCGCCGGCCCACACCGCCGTCGCGCCGGCGCGGCCCCACAGCGCGGTGTACGTCTCGACGCCGGGCTCCTCGTCTTGCGGCGCGCGAATCTTGCGCCCGACTTCGACGACGAGCCCGTTCAAGAAGGTCACCGCGAGGAACCAGCCCAGCGCGGACGGCGCCGGAACGCCGGCGACCAGCCAGTCGAACGAGCTCACGTACCAGTCGATCAGCGGGACGATCACCATGTGCGAGGCGATGTAGACGAGCGGGTGCGCGCGCAGCCACTCGCGCGCGAAGAACTCCTTGCTCATCAGCGCGAACCACGCCCACACCACGAGCAGCTCGGGAACGAGCCGCACGTTCACCGCCAGCGCGATCGCCACTTGCAGCCCCATGCAGGTTGCGCCGGCAACCGCGAGCTGCTGCAGCGTCACCAGGCCGCGCGGAACCGGCCGGTACGGGCGCCAGCGCGCGTCGTCGTCGGCGTCCTTGAACTCGTCGGCGATCCGCAGCAGGGCGAACATCAGGAACGACGACGCGAACCCGGCGGCGAGCAAGTACCAGGCCGGGAAATGCCCGGCGCCGCGGACGAGCGCGGAGAACGCGATCGCCGAGGCGCTGAACGCCGCGATCAGCGCGCCGTTCTGCGCCAGCGGAAAGCGCTCGCGCGCGTAGACGAGCCAGCGGTTCATGCCGGCACCGCGGCCGGCGCGTTCGCGCCACAGCGCGCGAAGCGGTGGTGCGCCGAGGCGAACTCGTGCGCGCAGAGCGACGCCACGAGCGATATCTCGCCGGCGAGCACGATCGAGGCGACGATCTCGGCGAGCGCGTCGGCGGTCAGCGGCATGTCGTCGCGCGCGAGCAGCCGCGCGGCGGCGCGCTGCGTCGGCAAGCCGGTTCCGCCGCCGACCGTCGCGACGATCACGTTCGGCATCGTCACGGAGGCGTAGAGCGCGCCGTCGGGCGCGACGTCGAACCGCGTGATGCCGACCGCCGACTCGGCGACGCACGCGACGTCCTGCCCGGTCGCGAGATAGAACGCAGCGAGCGCGTTCGCGTACATCCCTTGGATGCCGACGGTCCCGGTCAGCGCGGCCGCGACGGCGCCGGTGCGCCAGTACGCCGCCAGCAGCGCCGGCGTGACGCGCAAGCGCTCTTCGAGCAGCGCCGCCGGAACGGTGGCGTCGGCGCAGACCCGCCGGCCGCGCGTCGTCAGCAACGCGTTCGCGGCGGCTTTCTTGTCGCCCGATGCGTTCGACTCGACCGCGAACGAGCGCGGGCGCACGGGTGCGCCCGCGAGCACTTCCGCGCACAGCGCTTCGGTCGCGAACGTGACCATGTTCTGCCCGGCGGCCTCGCCGGTCGCGTACGCGCAGTCGAGGTAGAGATGATTCCCTTCGATCAGCGGCTCAAGGGCGAGCAGCTTCGCGTGGCGCGACGTCGCCTCTGCCGCGTCGCGCAAGCGCGCGAAGTTTTCGCGCGCCCACAGCGCGACCAGCGTCGTCTCGCGCAGGTCGGCGAACGTGAACACCGGCGCGCGCCGCATCCGCGCGTCCAGGACACGCGCCGTGCAGCCGCCGGCGCGCGTCAGCAGCTGTGCGCCGCGGCTGTACGAGGCGACCAGCGCCGCTTCGGTCGTCGCCAGCGGAACGTAGTACGTCCCGCGCGCCGCGCCGCCGTGGACCGTCAGCGGCCCCGCGAGCCCAACCGGCACGCGAACCGTCCCGACGTAGTTCTCAACGTTGCGCGCATACGTCGCCGGATCGTCGTCGTCCGACGTCATCGACGTCATCCCGAGCTTCTGCGGTGTCACCCTGAGCTTGTCGAAGGGCGCGCCAGAATCGAGCGAGAGCGCGTGGCGGGGTTCCATAGCTCCACGGTAGCGCTCGGGGGGCGGGCAGGGCGTCCGTAGAACTACGGAGGCCCCGATGAGCACGAAGAACCCGTTCGACCCGCTCGGCGTCGGCGCGATGTCGATGGAAGTCTGGCGCGCGATGATGACGACGCCGGGGAAGCTGCTCGAAGCGCAAGCGGACCTCGTCCGCTCGCTCGGCGAGGTCGCCTCGCGCGACGCGAGCGCGGCCGCGAACGCCGAGCCGCCGGCCGGCGACGCCGTTATCGAGCCGGAGTCCGCCGACCGCCGCTTCGCCAACCCGGCGTGGACGACGAACCCGTACTTCGACGCGCTCAAGCAAGGGTATCTGCTCGCGACCAAAGCGGTGCTGGACTCGGTCGACAACGCCGAAGGAATCGACGAGACGACGAAACGCCGGGTGAAGTTCTTCGCCAAGCAGTTCTGCGACGCGATGTCGCCGACGAACGTCCCGTGGTTCAACCCCGAGGTGCTGCAGGAAGCGCTGCGCACCGGCGGGGCCAACTTCCAGCGCGGGATGCAGAACGTGCTCGAGGACGCGCGCCAGAACGCGGGCCGCCCGGCGCTGGTCGACGAGAAAGCGTTCGCGGTGGGGCAGAACGTCGCGACGACGCCGGGGAGCGTCGTCTTCCGCAACGAGCTGATCGAGCTGATCCAGTACGCGCCGACGCAGGGCGAGATCTACGCGCGCCCGCTGGTCATCGTCCCGCCTTGGATCAACAAGTTCTACATCCTCGACCTGCAAGCGTCGAACAGCTTCGTGAAGTACGCGACCGACGCCGGACGCAACACGTTCGTGATCTCGTGGCGCAATCCGGACGCCGCGCTCGCCGACCTGAGCTGGGCCGACTACATCCGGCTCGGCCCGCTGACCGCGGCGCGCGTCGCGGCGGAGATCGCCGGGAGCGAGGACGTCGACGCGATCGGCTACTGCATCGGCGGAACGCTGCTCGCGACCGCGCTGGCGTACCTCGCGCGCACCGAGACGAAGCTGGTCAACTCCGCGACGTTCTTCGCGGCGCTGGTGGACTTCGCCGATCCGGGCGAGATCATCTCGTTCCTGTCCGGCGAGGCACTGGCGTACATCGAGGAGCGGATGAACGAGCAGGGCGTGCTCGGCGGGCGCGAGATGGCCGACACGTTCAGCATGCTGCGCGCGAACGATCTGATCTGGGGCGTCGCGGTGAACCGCTACTTGCTCGGCAAAGACGCGCCCGCGTTCGACCTGCTGTACTGGAACAGCGACGCGACGCGCATCCCGCGCGCGACGCACTCGTACTACCTGCGCAACATGTACGTCGAGAACAACCTCGCCAAGCCGGACGTGCTGGATGTCGACGGCGTCCCGATCGACCTGCGGCAGGTGAAGCTCGACACGTACTGCGTTGCGACTTCGGAAGACCACATCGCGCCGTGGCGCTCGGTCTACGCGATGACGCGGCTGTTCCGCGGCGAGACGACCTTCCGGCTCGGCGCGTCGGGGCACATCGCCGGCATCATCAGCCCGCCGGCGAAGAAGAAAGCCGTCTGGTGGGGGCCGCCGCCCGGCGCGTCCAACCCGCCGGATCCCGACGTGTGGCTCGCCGCCGCGCCGAAGCACGAAGGCTCGTGGTGGCCGGACTGGACGGCTTGGCTGGAACAGCGCTCGCCGGAGAAAAAACCGGCGCCGCCGGGGATGGGAAATGAACGCTACCGTCCGCTCGCCGACGCTCCCGGGACGTACGTCCTGGAGAAAGCGTGAGCGCAACGGCACCGGGCGCGCGCAACTTCCGCGCGCGGCGCGCACGTTGAAGTATCACCACCCGCTGCGGAGGCGGTCCATGCATTCATCGCTCGTTCGCCGGCCTGTCGCGCTCGCCGCGGCCGCGGCCCTTCTGTTTTCCGTCTTCGTCCCGCTCGCCGCCCGCGCCGACTCCGACGCGGCCGTTGCGGCGAGCCCCTCCGGCGTCGGCGTCGCGCGGATCAGCTACATTCGCGGTTCGGTCGCGGTGCAGCGCGGCGACTCGGCGACGGCGACGACCGCGGTAATCAACGCGCCGGTGCTCGGGGGGGACTACGTCACCACCGGCGAGAACGCGCGCGCCGAGATCGAGTTCGACGCGACGGCCGCGGTGCGGCTCGGCGCCGGCGTGCAGATGCGGTTCACGCACCTCGACACGGCCGACCGCGAGCTGCAGCTCGCCGAAGGCACGGTCGAGCTGCGCCTGCTGCGCGGCCTCGACGGCCGCTCGCAGATTGACACGCCGTCGGTCTCGCTGCGCCCGCGCACGCAAGGCGCGTACCGCGTCTCGGTTGACGCAGACGGGCGCACGCAGATCACCGTCCGCTCGGGGATCGCCGATGTCGTCACGCCGCAGGAGACGCGCTCGCTCTCGACCGGATCGACGCTGCTCGCGAGCGGCCCGGCGGCGAATCCGGTGCTGCAGTCGGTGAACCTGATCGCCGACGACGACTTCGACGCGTTCAACATTGCGCGCGACCTGCTCGCGCAGCGCGCGCTCGGCAGCGGCGACTACTTCGCGCCGGGCGTCGCGGGGCTTGCCGATCTTGATTCCTATGGTCAGTGGGTGAGCGACTCGAGCTACGGCCGCGTTTGGGTTCCGTACAACGTCGCGCCGGGCTGGGCGCCGTACCGCGACGGGCGCTGGGCGTGGGAAGACAATTTCGGCTGGACCTGGATCGGCTACGAGCCATGGGGCTGGGCGCCGTATCACTACGGCCGCTGGTACCATAACAGTCGCTATGGCTGGTGCTGGTATCCCAATCCGTTCGTCACCGTATGGAGCCCCGCGCTGGTCGGCTTCTTCACCTTCGGCAGCGGACTCGGTCTGGGCTTCGGCAACATCGGCTGGGTGCCGCTGAGCCCGCTCGATCCGTTCAACCCGTGGTGGGGCTTCGGCAACAGCGCGTCGATCGTCTACGTCTCGAACAACTTCGACAACGACTGGCACCATCACCACCATCACGACTGGGACGACGTCGCGCGCACCTACGGCAACGCGAAGTACAACGGCGTCACGTACGTCCCTCGCCACGACTTCCAAAACGGACAGTTCCAGCATCGCTACACGACGCCGCCGCAGCAGCGCCACGTGGAGATCGTGCGCGGTCCGGTCCCCGTCGTTCCGACCGTCGCGAGCCTGCGCTACAGCGAACGCCCCGTATCGCCGCAGCTCGCGCTGAAGCCGGCCTTGATGCAGCGCCAGTTCGCCGGCAACCCCACGGTCGTGCGGCGCACGCCGTTCGAGCAGCAGCGCGCCGCGATCGCCGCCGTAACGCGCGCGGTGACAACGCAGTTCCAGCAAACGCCGACCCAGCCGCACGTCGTTTCAGCGCCGCGCGTGCCGCGCACGACGACGCCGGTGAAGGTGCAGAACCTCAACGCGGCGCCGACGGCCGAGCGCAGGGTGAACGATCCGTGGGCGCGCTTCGGCACGAGCCGCGGAACGCCAACCGGCGTGCGCACAACGGCGTCCGGCGTGACCGTGATCGACGGCGCGCAAACCGGCGGAAAGCCGGCCGCTTCGACCGCCGCGCCGCGCACGGCGCACGACACGCCGGCCTGGACACGCTTCGACACGAGCGCGCCGCGCACGGTCCGCACGTACGAGACTCCGGCGCGAACCAACGAGGCGCCGGCGCGCACGAACGAACCGGCGCGAACCTACTCCGCACCGGCCCAGCGCTACGAAGCGCCGCCGCAGACGCAGCGCTACGTCCCGCCGCCGCAGCCGCCCGCCCAGCCGCAGCGCTATTCAGCGCCGGCACGCACGACGACGACAAGCTCCAGTTCGGGATCGCATCCGCACTCCGAGCAACGGTCCTCGTCCGGCACGATTCACCAATAGGAGACGACTCGAGCCTTCGTCATTATATCAATGTGCCGCACAATTGTTCGATGCGACTGAAAACTTTTAGCGCGCTCCGGAGTACTGCTACCTGCGGCTGAAGCCACGGTGGAACGATTACGGCACGATTCGCTTCAGTTCGTCGAGGGTGAATTCGGGCGACTGACAGAGCGAGATGATCTTGCGTTCGTGCGCGATCACCTTCTCGGCTGCGTCGGGGATCGCGCGCGCGATCTCCGGCGGGATCACCTGGACGCCGTGGCGGTCGGCGTGGATGAGGTCGCCGGCGCGAATCTGCAGGCCGCCGATCGTTACCGGCGTTCCGAAGTCGACCATGTGCACGTACGCGTGCGAGACCATCACCGAGCCGGCGAAGTACTGAAAGCCGAGCGCCTCGACTTCGCGCAGGTCGCGCACGCCGCCGTTCGTCACGACGCCTTCGCAGCCCAGCGCGCGGTGGATGTTCGACTGCACTTCGCCCCAGAACGCGCCGATGGGCGGATCGTCGAGATCCTGAATGACCGCAACACGCGGCGACCGTGACGCGACGATCGCATCCCACCAGCCGTGGCGCGAGTAGCTTCCGTTCGCCGGAGCGCTGGCCCGCGCACGCGCCGTCACGGCATAGCCGACCATCACGCCGAACTGTGGGAAGATGCAGCGGATCTCCGGCGAGGCGAAACCGGCCGTGCGCGGCCGCACATCGAAGGTCTCGATGGCGTTCGCGACCGTGCACGTGTCATAGCGCCGGAGCCGTTCGAGCTCATCGGCGGTGAGCGGCGTCGTCGGTGTGGCGGCCATCGCGCGCTACTACGCCGCGCGAAGGCGTTTGCACTGCGCCGCTATCCCGCCTCGACGCCCCAGCGCCGCAGCGCGTCGTGGCCGCTCTCGTCCGCCGCATTGCGCTCCTCGCCCGGCGTGCGCGAAAAGCGTGGCGCCGCCGCGGGTTGGACGATCCCGTCCAGCTCGGCATAGACGCCACGCGCGCGCAGGTGCGGGTGCGACGGCGCTTCGTCGAGCGCGAGCACCGGCGCCACGCACGCGTCGGTGCCTTCGAAGAGGGGTGCCCACTCGTCTCGGGTCTTGCGCTTGAACGCCGCCGCGAGCTTCTGCGAGGTCGTCGTCCAGTTGTCGTCGGCGCTCGCGCTAATCTCTAAACGGTTGAGCAGCTCCGCGAAGAATTTCGGCTCGAGCGCGCCGACCGCGACGTAGCGGCCGTCGGCGCATTCGTAGCAGCGGTAATTCGGCGCGTCGCCGCCGAGCAGCCGCCGGCCGCGCTCGAGTGAAAGCGTGCCTTTTGCGGTCATTCCGTGGAAGAGCGCCATGAGTGAGGCAGCGCCATCGACGACCGCGGCGTCGATCACCTGGCCCGCACGGGAGCGCTCGCGCTCGTAGAGCGCGGCGACGATCCCGAGCGCGAGGTACAGCGCCCCGCCGCCGAAATCGCCGACGAGGTTCAGCGGCGGAACCGGCGGCCCGTTCGCCGGGCCGATCGCGGCCAGCGCGCCGGTGAGCGCGATGTAGTTGATATCGTGCCCGGCGGCGTGCGCGAGCGGACCGCTCTGACCCCAGCCCGTCATACGGCCGTAGATCAGCCGCGGGTTGCGGCGGAGCGCGACCTCGGGGCCGAGTCCGAGCCGCTCCATCACGCCGGGTCGGAAGCCTTCGAGCAGCACGTCAGCGTGCTCCAGTGCGGCTAGCGCAAGTTCGAACCCATCCGGCGCTTTCAAATCGAGCGCGAGCATGCTGCGGCCGCGCGTCGTGACCGGATCCGCGCGCCTGAAGTAGGGTTCGTCGCCGGCGCGCTCGACGCGGACGACGTCGGCACCGAGATCGGCGAGCAGCATCGCGCAGAACGGCGCTGGCCCGATTCCGGCGAACTCCAGCACTCGTACGCCATCGAGCGGTCCACGCATCGGCACGGCTTTGTCGAACGGCGCATGAGGCGCCTGCCGCTACTTGGAGCGCCGCAGAAAGTCGGAGTCGATGACGTGATGCGGTATAGGGCGTTCATGGACTGCTGCGGAAACCCCGCGTTCGAGCTTGAGGAGGAGCTCGGTCACACCGAGGGCGTCGATTGGGACCTTGTGCGGTGCACGTCGTGCGGCGCACACGCGCTGCGGCAATGGTCCGAATATGCGTCCGACCGCATCTTTCACGACCCGCTAACTACCGAAGAAGCCGACGGCTTCCGCCGCTCCGAAGGCCGCGAACGCATTCTCCTCCTCAAACGCTGGTACAACGACCACTGACCGTCAGGTTCTTCGGCGCGATGGGGATGAGGTGCGCCCTTTAATCCTTGCGCCGGCAGCCATTCCGCGAGCGGCAAGGAGTCGTCGGTCGTACACGAACTCGCGAACGCTGATTGTCACGCGCTTGAAATCTCGGTGCAGTGGGTTGATCAGAACGTTTCTCTCCGGTGTTTCGATCGGAACGTGAACGGAGGGCACGAGCAGCGCAAGAGACTTTCCGCTGCGAGTCCACGCGTCACCTAACGCGGCATCGACAGCCGGCGCCGGAACCTCGTCCCAGCCGACCGGAAGGGTTGCGCCGATCTGATCGATCGTCAGTACGCCGGCATCCGGAAACGTCGCCCTCACGTAGATGAGTGCGGGCGGCGTATCGATGTCGAAGTCGTCGACTTTCACGTGGGCGAGGAATTCTGCCATCGCAAGCGTCAGCGTCGTCGATGTGTACGCCATGCGCGTTCCGGGACTCGACCAACGGCCCCCGTACAAGAACGAACCCTCTCCGTCGAGAGGGTCCTTGGCGAAGACGCGATAACCGATTCGGTAGACGTCCATCAACTGTACCCGCCCAGCAATGCTCGCCCAAGCACCGCTTCGACTTGGCGTGCGCCGACGTCAGTCTGCAGCAATCGAATCGGGATCTCACCGCCGAGTGCCGAGTTCGCCCTTAGGAGCCAACGCCCGACGGCCCGCGTCGATCCCAGCGCGACCCGTCCGAGCGCGATGATCGCACCGAGGCGAACCGCACGTTCGGAATCCACAAAGCCCAGTCGCCCGGCTTGCTTTCGGCGGCCGAGCGTCGTGCGCGAGATTCCGATCCCTTCGACCACCGTCGTCTCCGGCTGCTCCAACGACTCGATCGCGTGGCGAAAGGCCGAAACCGGTAACCCTTCGTGAATCACCCGATCGAAATCGAAGTACGACCGCAGCGAACCTCCGCCGAGGCTCTTTCGGCCGCCGAACACCTTCACCATCTCGTCGAAAGTCACTTGTTGAACCATTTGGAGCACCATTATAGCCCATTTGGAACAGAGAAGGCAAGCTTTACGTTCCCGGGAGAGGCCCGACGTGGAAGACGTACTTCGTGATGAAGCGGTTGAGGGTTGAGGTGGCGGCGGGGGTGCCGTAGTCGAGGTAGAGCTCGTTGCCGTTTGCCCAGTGGCGGTGGAACGTTGCGGCGAGGTTCGTGCCGGGGGCCGCGAAGCCGCCGTTGCCGTTGATTGAGCGCAGCGAAACCGAGAAGTTCGCGTCGCGCCCGAGCGAGGCGCCGATGCCGACGCGGCGCAGGAACTGCGAGTCGAGCGCGCCCGTTGCGAACGAGCGTTCCCAGGTGCCGTCGTACTCCAGCGTGAGCGCGAAGCGCCCGGCGAGCGGCCGCGACGTCGTCGAGCTGAACTGGTGCAGCATCACGCCGCCGAACGGACCCCACGAATAGCTCCAGTCGACCGGCGCCGGCGTCCCGTCGCGGTAGCCGAAGCCGGCGTTGAAGAAGTTGAAGCGGTCGGTGCGCCCGTTCAGGTAGCACGGCGCGCCGGTGAACGCGCTGCGAAAGAGCACGGGTCCGCTGCAGTTCGGTCCGGCGGGCACGTCGTAGCTGCGCAGCACGCCGGTCTGCGGCCCGAAACCGTTCAAGCTGAGCCCGTTCTTGAACGTCGCGTTCAGCGTCACCGACGTGTCCGCTTGATGCACCGCCCCCGAGCGATCGGTATAGCGGTCGCCGTACACCGAGAGGAACCAGTTCTTCACCCACGTTCCGTTGCCGAGCAGGTTGATCGTCGCGTTCGGGCCGCGGATGTCCGAGTTCGTCGTGAAGCCGTCGAGCGGGTCGTAGTGCGGGCTCACGTCGACGTAGCCGAGGTTCACCTCGTAGTTCGGCTTGTGCACGTCGACGAACGCGTTGCTGCTGTGCGCGACGCCGCCGCGCGCCGTTCCCTGCTCGACCGCGGTGTCGGCGAGCCAGACGAACCCGCTCTTCAGGTTGCGCCCTTCCGTGCCGAATTCCGAGGTCTCGTCGCTGCCGATCGCGCTGTGGTGCGCTAGCACGCCGTCGGCCCAGTACAGAAATGTGCGGTCCGGAAGCGAGTGCTTGAAGCCGTATGCGACATCGTCGAACAGACTGGCGTTCGTGATGTCGTAGCCGCGCGCGCTGAGCACGCCGAAGCTGTCGTTGCCGTGCGTCCCTTCGATCTTCGCGCCGCGGTCGAACGGGCCGATGCCGGGCGAGTAGAAGATCAGGTTCGGCGGCGCGACGAAGCCGCCGACCGGCGCCGGGTTCGGGTTCAGAAACGCCGCGCCTTGCGCGAAGAACGGCCGGTACTCGACGAGCGCGCGGCGGAACTCTTGCGGCGCGATCGTCTGTTGGTCGATCTCGACGTTCGAGAAATCCGGCGCCAGCGTGCCGACGAAGGTGATCGTGTCGGTCAGCGGCACGGCGAGGTCGATGCCGAGCGTGCGCGCGCGCTCGCTGCGAAACGACTGATCGGCCTGCTGAAACTGCGCGCGGTCACGGCCGGCGCTGCCGAGCGCGTAGACGTCCGCGCGCGGCGTGTGCGCGGCGCCGCCGATCTTGTTCAGCGCGAACGGCTGCAGCCACGGCCAGAAGCGCGCGTCGACGAAGTTCGGCCAGCCGACGCCGATCGGGCCGTCGTTCATGATCCCGTCGAACGCCCAGGTGAGGTGCTCGCCGGTCGCGGCGAGCCCGCGCACGAAGTTGATCCGCCAGCGCTGCCGGCCCGCGTGCAGGCGCAGCGCGTTCAGCGGGATCACCAGCACGGCGTCCCAGCTTTGGCCGGAGATTCGCGCGGCCGCGTTCCAGGCCGGCGCGTAGCGCGCGTTCTCGCTCGCCTGCTGGTAGCGTGTCCCGCGCGGCGTCGTCTCGAAGTAGTAGACCTGCGAGCCGCTCCCGCCCGGGTCGATCCCGATCCCGACGAAGTCGTCGATCCCGAAGCCGACCCCGTTCGTCGTCTGGCTGGCCGCGATCGCGATCCCCGGCTGCTCGGCGTGGAACGCGACGTACAGCGCGCGGTCGTCGTAGAGCAGGTACGCGGTCGTCGCGACGGGCGCTGCGCGGCGGGTGGTGAGGTCGGCGAAGGCAGGCGCGACGGCAATCTTCCCCGCTTGCCAGCCCGGGTCGGCGAGCGTCGGGTCGAGCGGGAGCGGCTGCGCGGCGCGCGCGACGGGGACCGTGTCGGCGGCGCTCGTCGTCGCGCCGAGCGGCGCGGCGCAGCAGACTGCCAGCACGGCGGCGAACAGGGAGGTCGTGGTGACTCGCATCGGTGCGCCGATCGTCGCAGAGACCGCGCGGCCGAATCTTCAAGAAGTTTTCAAACGCTACGCTTTCGGCCCGTTCGTGCTCGACGCGCGGCGCGAGGTGCTGTGCGCGGGCGGCGTGCCGCTCCCGCTCGGACCGCGCGCCGTCGCGACGCTGGCCGCGCTCGTCGAGCGCGCCGGCGAGGTAGTGACCAAGGACGAGCTGCTCGACCGGGTCTGGCCCAGCGAGGACGTGAACGAAAGCAACGTCGCGCAGAGCGTCTACCTGTTGCGCAAGGCGCTGCGCGAGCACGGTGTCACCGGCGCGATTGCCACCGTCGCGCGCCGCGGCTATCGCTTCACGGCCGCGGTCGAGCTGCTCGCCGAGCCGCAGCGCCCGCCGATTCCGATCCGGCTCGCCGGCGAGGCGGCGCCGGTCGGCGGTCGCGTGCGCCGCTGGCTCTCGGCGGCGGTCGCGCTCGCGTTGCTGATGCTCGCGGGCGTTCCGGCGGCGCGGGCGGTCTCGCACCCGCCGCCGCTGTCCGCACGCGGCGCGGAGCTGTACCGGCTCGGGCGCTATTACTGGAACCTGCGCACTCCGCTCGGCCTGGCGACCAGCACGCGTCTGTTCCACGGCGTCGTCGCGAGCGACCCGCGCAGCCCGCTCGGGCACGCCGGGCTCGCCGACGCCGCGCTGATGACCGCCGACTACGAGCACCCGCACGCGCGCGTGGCGGCGTTGTACGCGCAGGCGCGGCGCGAGATCGCCGCCGCGCTCGCGCTCGACCGCGGCTCGGCGGTCGCCCACGCGTCGCTCGGGATGTTGCGCTATGCCGCGAACCACGACGAGTCGGGGTCCGAGGCGGAATTCCGGCGCGCGATCGAGCTCGATCCGAACTATGCGATCGCGCACCACTGGTACGGCACGACGCTGCTCGAGCGCGGCCGGCTCGCCGAGGCGACCCGCGAGCTGCACGCGGCCGCGGCGCTCGACCCGGTCTCGTCGGCGACCGGCGGCTGGCTCGCCGAGGCGTCGTACTACGGCGGGCGCTATCGCGATGCGATCACGTACGCGCGCCGCGCGCTCGACCTCGACCCGCACCGCGCCGGCGCGCTGCGCCGCCTCGGCCTCGCCTACGAGCTCACCGGCGACGTCCGGCGCGCGATCGAGACGTTCCAGCGCATGCGCGTCAGCGGCCCGGACGCCGGCTACGCGCCGGCGCTGCTCGCCGAAGCGTACGCGCGCGCCGGCCGGCGCGCCGCGGCGCGCGCGGAGCTGCGCGACGCGGTCCGGCTTCATCCGCGCGACGGCGACACCGCGCTGGCGATGCTGGCGCTGGGCGAACGCGAGCGCGGCCTCGCGATCCTCGCCGTGATGCGGCCCGACTCATCGGACTATCGCGCGCTCGTCGATCCGCGCCTCGCACCGTTCCGCGACGCGCTGCGCGAGCGCGCGCGGCGTCTCAAACACCAAGGCTGATCTCACAATGCTCGGTTCCGTTGTGCTGCTGAGCGCAAGCATTCGTTTCGCGCAAGGGGACAATTTTTGAACGAGATCGCTCGACGGCACGGGACGATTCCTCAGCAACGTCTAAGACGGAAACGGTAGCGTCGCTGCTACACCGCGCGCTCGCGTCTCGTAGGGAGATCTCTCCATGATCGAACTGCCCTCCGGACCAGTCGTCGTCGAAGAACGACTCGCCCTGCTCGAGGATCCGGACCTTGCGGCGCGATTGTTACGCGAGAATCCGGCGCTCTTCGCCGCCGAGCCGCCGCGCACGCAGCGCGAAGTGCTCGCGTGGACGACGCGCAAGCTCGGGACGGCGGTGCTCGCCGTCACCGCGGTGATCTCGATCGTCGCCGGATACGCCGTCAGTGAGATGACGCGCAAGCACGACACGGCCCGTATGCCGACGGCGCACCCGGCGGCCGCGACGCTCCCGCTCCGCCACGCGCAGACCGCGCCGCAGCGTCATGTCGTCGCGCGACCGGCCGCGCGCGTCGCGCACCATCCCGCGACCGCGGGCCATCCGGCCGCGATCGTTCATCCGATTGCTGCGGCGCCGCACTATGCGATTCCGGTGCAGCACGCGAGCGCGCCGGTTGTCGTCTATCATCGTCCGATTGCTGCGCATCCCGGAGTCGACCGCGAAGCGCTCGCGTTCCGCGCGCACGAGCGCGCGCAAGCCGCGCAGGCGGCGCAACTCAAGGCGTGGGCGGCGGAACAACACGCCATCGCGTCGCGCGCCGCCGCACGCGCCGCGCAAGCGCGTGCCGCACGCGAGCAAGGCGCCGTGCGCACAGAAGCCGCGCCTCAAGCGCGTCCGCGCACGGAGACCGCGACCGCGAGTGCGCCGACGACGCGCACCGACACCGGCGCGACCAACTCGCCGCTCGACACGGCACCGCCCGGCGGAAACGCGGGCACGAAGCCGCCGCCGAGCAATCCCAGCGGCGGCTGGAGCGATCGTCTGCCGAACCCCGGCACGCTGGGCGGCGTGATCGGTCGGGTGATCGGCGTCCCGCGCGACTCGTGCACGCCGCGCGGCGGCCGCACCGGGATCGTCATGCAAGCGGTTCAGCAGATTCTCTTATCGCAGCAGCACTAACCGCTGCGCACGCAGCGGAAGCCTAGGTGGCTCATTCCGGTGTCGATCATTTGCGGCATGCGGGCTGCTGGGCGGAAGCGCAGGCAGTAGTTCGGCGCGCACAGGTGTGAGCCGCCCTTGAGAACTTTGCGCGGGATGCGAATCTCGGGCGAGCTTTCGTCGTAGCTTTCGTCGACCGGCGAGCAGCACGGCGAGCGCGGCACGCCCGGCTGCGCGCGATACCAGTCGCACGTCCACTCCCACGCGTTTCCCGCCATGTCGTACAAGCCGTAGCCGTTCGGCGGAAACGCGCCGTACGGCGAGGTGCGTGCGTAGCCGTCGCGCAGCGTGTTCTGCCACGGGAACTCGCCTTGCCACGTGTTCGCCATGATCGTTCCGCCCGGCTCGCGCTCGTCGCCCCAGGTGAACGCCTTCCCTTCCAGCCCGCCGCGCGCGGCAAATTCCCATTCCGCTTCGGTCGGCAACGATTTGTCCGCCCACGCCGCGTACGCTTCGCAGTCTTCGTACGCGACGTGCACGACCGGATGATCCTCCAAGCCGTCAACGGAGCTCTCCGGGCCTTGCGGATGACGCCACTGCGCGCCGGGGACGTAGTGCCACCAATTGCGCGAGTCGCTCAGATCGACCGGACCTTCGGTCTGCTTGAACACGAGCGAGCCGGCAGGATAGCTCTGCACCGGCGCGCCGGGAATTTGCGCGAGCTCGAGCGGCCGTTCCGCGACCGTGACGTATCCGGTCGCTGCGACGAACCGCTCGAACTCGGCGTTGGTGACATGGTGCCGGTCGATGAAGAACGCATCGACGCGCTCGCGCCGCACGGGGCGTTCCTCGGGATAGAACGCCTCCGAGCCCATGAGAAACTCGCCTCCGGCGAGCCGGACCATGTCGTCTTTCAGTGCTGCGCCGCCTGCCACAACGCGAACATCGCGCCGGTGGGGTCGGTGAGAATGCTGAACGCCCCCATCCCCGGGACTTCCGTCTTGTCGCGGATGACGCTCGCGCCGAGCGACTGCGCTTTCTTCGTCGATGCTTCGACGTCGTCGACGGAGACGTATGCGAGCCACATCGACGGCGCGCCGGGCACCGGATGCTGCATCATGCCGCCGCCGGTCCCGTCCTCGCCGACGCCGATCAGCGTGTAGACGTCGCCGCCGCCCATCGGCATGTCTTCGAGCTTCCAGTCGAACAGGCTGCCGTAGAACTGTTTCGCTTTGGCGGGGTCGGTCGTGTTGAGCTCGACATGAACGAACGGATTTGGCACGCTGCTCTCCTCTCGCAAAAAACCGGTGCTCCTAGATAATACGGCGCAACTTAAGAGCGCGCTAAGAACGCCTCTTTTCGGCGCCGCGCGCGGCGGCCGGTCCGGCGGCTCTACGGCAGAAACGCGAAGAGGCGGTCGAGGCCGAGCGCTTCGAGGATGCGACGGTGGTCGGCTGAGCCGACCTGCAGGTCGACGCTGGTGCCGCGGTCGTGCGCGATCCGGCGCAGCCGGATCAGCTGGCGGACGTCGGGGATCTCCAGGCGCGGGAGCCGGTCGAGGTCGATCGCGATCCGGGCGTGCCCCTTCGCGGCGGCGCTCATGACGGCCGGTTCGAGCGCGGCGAGGCTGGTGGGGGCGTCGGCGACGAGGCGGAGGGGCGGCGGTTTCATGGCCTCTGCAGCGTAGCGAAGCCCACATACCGCGCGCTTACGGCGCCGGTGCGCGGACTTACGGGACGCTGTCAGCGTTTCCCTGCGTGGAGCGACGCAGGTTGGCAATCACGGAACTGTAAAGCGTTTGTTCGCCTTGGCTAGCGAGGGAGGGTCGCAGGCGGGCCGGATTGCACTCCGCCCGTGTTGCCGTTCCGCGGACGGCGGGATCGTGGGGTGAGTCAATGTTACGCTACGTTGCGACCGCGCTCATCATTGGATTGATGGTCATCGCGTCGGCGGAAGTGTCTGCCGAAACGACGGACGTCCGGCTGCGAGTCGTTTTCTATCCAGCGATCATCACGCCGCCGCTCGACGGCAAAACGCAGGCGCGATTCACGTCGGATCAGGTCACAACAAATCTCCTGAACGACATCAGCGCTCAGATCTCGAAAGCCCATCCACTATATTTCCCGTGCTTCTACGATCTGTCGAAGCCGGCAAGCGCAGATTGTAACCCGACGCTCGCGAATGTTCTGATTACCACGCAGTTCACGCCGGACCCGAAGACGGATGCCGCGCACCCGGATTGGATCGTGACGATGCGGTCGCTCGACATGATCAACGGCCGGATCATTTCTACGCAACCGCTCGGCACGCTGAAAGAGAGCGACCTTGGTGCCGCCGTGAGCGCGAATAACCCCGACCCCGTTGCGGCGGCGCTTAAAGCTCTCGCGCCGAGCGCAGACGTGATCACGAAGCTGATCGGCACTATCTCGATCAGCAATGGTAAGCTTGCCCTGTTTCAAGGCTACGAACCATACGTTCAGCTCGTGCCGGCGCTCGCCAATGCCAACGATCCGGCATATCTGGGGTTGATGACGAACCTGCTCGACCGCCGCAACATCCCATCAATTCCGTCTCAATTCAACGCCGGCGTCGTGGCGTCCGGGAATACGCCGCTCGACACGATCTGCGGCCGTGGGCAGCGCTATCTCGTCTACAGCCTCACGAGCGAACAATATCCGCACCAAGTTAATATGAGCACGCGCATTCAGACGCAGGCCAGCGCGCAACTCTATGACTGCACCACGATGTCGGTTATCCCGGTCGGGCTCGACCAACACGTCTCCGTGCTGACCACAAAAGGGCCCCTCACGTCGCTGCTCGCGATCATCCAAGGAGCGTTTTTTTGGCAGCAGAAAACCGTGTCGCCTGTCCCGCTAAACGTTATCGGTCTGGTTTCCCCATTCGTCGATGCCGATCCGGCGTCCGATCCAGTGAAGCACAGCGTCGCCGACCGCGCGCTACAAGGTCTGGTCGACCGGCTGTGCGATCGGCTTGATAAGTTAGCTGCCCCATCGCCTGCACCGCCGGTGCCGTCGCTTTATGTCCGCGTCGCCACGGCGCCGACGCCTCAAATGAAAAGGCTAAAGTTACAGCTGAAGCAAGCGACGGATCGAGAAACGGCGGCACAAAAGGCAATGCGAGTCGCGAAGACCGACGAAGAAAAAGTAAGGGCCCGTAACGCCGCCGAGGCGGCGAAGCTCGAAATATACAATGCTTCGGTGCAGTTGAACCAAGCTTTTGCCGGTGAGGAGAAAGCCGCAGGTCCGCCACCGGGCACGCCGCAGCCGCCCGCCGTAACGCCAGCGACACAGCCGACTGTCCAGACGGGGACTGCCCTACAGGCTCTGGACATCACCGGATTCCTCTCGGCGACGCCGCCGCCGCTCAAGTGCGACGGCGATAAGCTTGACCGGTGGAGCGGGACGTCGGCCGACACCGGGCGTTGGCACCAACCGCCGCCCCGCTAGCGCGCGACCGCGAACGTTTCGAGCCGTCGCCGCCGACGCCGCGCACTGCACGGCGGGTTCCTTTAGGGCCGCGGGCAGCGCAAATGTCGGGCCTCCGGTGGTGTTGTAACGACAGGTGCCCGAGCTTCCCGAAGTCGAGACGATCGCGCGCGGTCTCGCTCATGCCGTGGCCGGCAAGACCATTGCCGGGGTCACGGTGAGCATGCCCAAGATCGCGATCGCGCCGGCCGGAGAGTCGTTCGAGCAGGCGCTCGCCGGTGAGACGATCGCCGCCGTCGGGCGGCGTGGGAAATACGTCGTCTTCGGGCTGGGCTCGGGGCGGCGCCTGGCGGTCCATCTGCGGATGACCGGCCGGCTGATCGTCCAGCCGGCGGGCTACCCGGAGCCCTACCCGTACACCCACGTGCTGCTCGCCTTTTCCGACGGCTCGCGGCTGTGCTTCGCCGACATGCGGCAGTTCGGCAGGATGCGGCTGCTTGCGCTAGGCGACCCCTGGGACGCGGACGGCGGGGTGGAACCGCTCTCCGAGGGGTTTACCAGCGAGGCGTTTGTGAGTATGCTGGACGGGCGTCGCACGCCGATCAAGGCGTTCCTGCTCGACCAGAGCCGGATCGCCGGGATCGGGAACATCTATGCGTGCGAGGCCTTGTGGGAAGCGGGGATCCGGCCGAGCCGACCGTCCCACAAGATCAGCAGGCCGGCGAGACGCCGGCTGCACGGCGCGGTCCGAAACGTGCTCCAGCGTGCCATCGAGGCGCGCGGGACGTCCGTGGACGACTACGTCGATGCTGAGGGGCTGAAGGGCGGGTTCCAAAACCAACTCGCCGTTTACGGTCGCCTCGGCGAACCGTGCCCCCGATGCGGGAAACCGATCGTGCGCACGGTGATCGGACAGCGCGGGACCTGGTGGTGCCGCGGCTGCCAAAAATAAAAAATATTAAGCGAAGGAAGATACCTCACCATTTCCACCACGATCGAGCCGCCGGTTCCGGCGGTCGCCCACGAAGAAGAAGACCAGCTCGCCCTCGAGCAGCGCCTGTACGAAGAATCCCTGAAGGTGCTCGACGAGGGTCAGGTGCTCACCGGCGTCATCGTCGCCAAGTACCAGGACGAGCTCCTCGTCGACATCGGCGGCAAGTCCGAAGGGATTCTGCCGTTCCGCGAGCTCTCGCTCGCGATCGAACCCAAAGAGCTCAAGGTCGGCGACACCCTGGAAGTCATGATCCACCGAATCGACGACCAGGACGGCCAGCTCTATTTGAGCGAGCGGCGCGCCCGCGCCCTGAAGACCTGGGAGAAGGTCATCGAGGCGCACGAGAACGACGAAGTGATCGAAGCGACCGTGACGCAAGTCGTCAAGGGCGGCGTTCTCGTCGACCTCGGGATGCGCGGCTTCGTTCCCGCCTCGCAGATCCGCCGTCAGCCCGTCGGCAACCTCGACGAATTGGTCGGCAAGAAGCTGCGGCTCAAGGTCATCGACCTCGACCACAAGCGCCACCGCGTCGTGCTCTCGCAGCGCCAGGTGCTCGAAGAAGAGCTGAACGCGAAGAAGCAGGAGCTGCTCGGGACGCTGCAGGTCGGCCAGATCCGCGAAGGCGTCGTCGTGCGGCTCGCCGAGTTCGGCGCGTTCGTCGACCTGGGCGGCATCGACGGCCTCATCCACAACAGCGAGCTGTCGTACGCGCGCATCAAGCACCCGTCCGAGGTCGTCAAGATCGGCGACACCGTCTCGGTCGAGGTGATGAAGTTCGACCCCGAGGCGAAGAAGGTCTCGCTCTCGCTCAAGCACGCGCTGCCCGACCCGTGGGTCGAGCACGCGGACAAGCTGTGGGAAGGCAACAAGCTCGTCGCGCAGGTCGTGAAGGTGACCCCGAACTACCTGCTGGTCGAGATCGTCCCGGGCGTGCTGGCGATGGTTCCGAAGGGCGAGTTCGACGCCGGCGTGCAGTACTCGCCGGGTCAGGAGATCGACGTCACGCTGCTGACGATCAACCACGGCACGCGCCGCATCACCGGCTCGATCCAGCACGTCGCCGACGTCGCGCCCGAAGAACTCGAAGCGATCCCGCTCGAGGACGGCTTCGGTTCGCTCGGCACGGAGCTCCAACAGCCCGTCTGATCCTTCGACAAGCTCAGGGTGACATAAAGAGGGAGGCAGTAATGCCTCCCTCATCACTTTTTTCTAGGGCGCTATGGTGACGAGTCCTGGACGGCGAGCTGCGCGACCATCTTTCTGATCGCGTCGACGTCGCACTCGGTGCGGGCGGCAATTTGAATCAAGATGTTCTCTTGCACTTCTTGATGATAGAGTAGGCGCGAGATCGTGTCGTGGTCGTGCTCGGCGCGGAGCTCGTCGTGCGCGACCGACTGGCGCTGACCGACCGCGATGATGAAGATCAGGATCAGCTGCAAGATGTTCGAGCAGGTCAAGAGGAACGCGAACGGGTACGGGTCCCACTTCGTCAGCATCCCGACCGGGATCCAGATCGCTTGAACGACGATCGCCAGGAACAGCGCAATCGGCGCTCCGGTCGAGTCCGCGACGCGTTTGCAGAACCTCTCGACCGGCGAGAGATTGTCGGAGGCCTCTTGGTTGACGTCGTGGACGAGGGGGTGTTCCGTGACGTCGGTCGGCGCGGTGTGCACGGTAGTCGTCGCATCCATGCCCGGGACGGTTCGACGGAGCTCGGTCGGGTTACCCGCAGGGCGGGCGGGGACCCGCCACATCTGTGCGAACCGAGCCGGGCGATGGCGAAGCTCAGGGTCGGGCTGACGGGCGGGATCGGGTCGGGGAAGAGTGCCGTCGCGGCGGTTTTCGCGGAGCGCGGGGCAACTGTGATCGACGCCGATGCGCTGGCGCGCGAGGTCGTCGCGCCTGGCTCGGACGGGCTGCGCGACGTCGCGGCACGCTGGCCGGAAGCGATCGCCCCGGACGGCGCGCTCGACCGCGCTGCGCTGGCGCAGATCGTGTTCGCGGATGAACGCGCGCGCGCGGAACTCAACGCGATCACGCACCCGCGAGTGCGCGCACGCGCGGCCGAGATCGAGCGCGACGTGCCCCGCGGCGTGGTGGTGCACGTGATTCCGCTGCTGTTCGAAGGCGACTACTGGCGGCAGTGTGAGAAGACGGTCGTGGTGATCGCGCCGGACGAGGTGCGGATCGCGCGCGTCGTCGCGCGCGACGCGGCCGAACGCGAGGCGGTCGAGCGGCGCATGGCGGCGCAGATCGCGCCCGAGCTCGCGCGCGGCCGCGCGGACTACGTCGTCGAGAACGACGGCGACCTGAGTGATCTGCGCGAACGCGCGGGCCGCGTCTACGACGCGCTGCTGCGCGACCTGGCGGCGAAAGAACGCTGATGCCGACGTACGTGGCGCTGCTGCGCGGCGTCATGCCGACGAATCCCAACGTGAAGAGCGAGAAACTCAAGCACGTGTTCGAATCGCTGGGGTTCAAGCGCGTCGCGACGGTTCTCGCCAGCGGCAACGTCGTGTTCGAGTCTCCGTCGAAGAGCGCCACCACCCTGGAGACGAAGATCGAGCGAGCGCTGCAGGATCAATTGAACTTCAAGACGACCGCGATCGTCCGCAGCCGCGAACAGCTCGAGCGGCTGGTGAAAAGTGATCCCTTCAGAGGCGTGAAGAGCGACGAGGAGACGAACTATCTCATCTGCACGTTCTTCAAGGACTCCCGCAACGAGCTCTGCACCGTCGTCGACCGCACGCGCGACGACACGCCGGGTTTCATGCGCCGACTCGAAAAAGAGCACGGCAAAGAGATCACCACGCGCACGTGGAAAACGATCGGGCGAATTCTCAAGAAGATGGGGTCCCCGCTCGCCGAGTGATCTCGCCGCGAAATTCTCTAGGGTGCCGGTGAGGCGGCGTTCTCGAAGGCCGGCGCGCTGCGGCCGACGTCGAAGACGCGCTCGTCGCCTTGCGCGTCCAGGAAGCCGCGCACCACGAAGGTCGTGTTCGCGCGGCCGAGCGCGCGCGAGAGGCGGATCGAGCCGGTCGCGTCGCGCAGCCGCGGCGTTCCGCCGTCGAGGTACGGTTCGCCGGCGGTCGTGACGACGGTGCCGGGCTTCGCCGCCAGCGCTTGCGCGATCGTGCTCGGAGGATCGAAGCTGATCGCCCGCTCGACGATCATCCCGAAGTTCGTGCCGAGCATCGCGACGCGCACGGTATAGCGTCCCGGCGCGAGCGCGCGGCGGTCGTCCGTCGTCGAGTCGACGATCACTTGCGCGAGCCGCAGACGCCCCGGCGGGACGTCGATCTGGCGCGTGATCGGGATCGGTTTGTGCCCGGTCACCGACGACCACACCGGCACGTCGTCGCGCAGCACGTCGATGCGGAACAAGTCGGCGGTCGGGAAACGCAGGCGCACGATGTGCCCGGTCGGATTGTTCAGCACGATCGCGACGGTGAACGGCGCCAGCAGCGCGGTTCCTTCGCGCTCGAGCGTCACGTCGGCCCACACGCCGCGCGCCGCGGACGAGGGCGGGCGCGGCGTCGCGGCCGCAGCGAGCACCGTCAGCATCTCGGCGCGCGTCATCGATTCGTCACCGGCGGACGCTTTTGCGGGCGGGGCTCGGAAGTCCCACGCCGCTCACCGGCCGTTGCGCAAGACGCGGCCGGAACGTGCGCCGGTCGGCGTCCCCCCGCGCACCACGGCGCGACCGTTGACGTAGACGTCGCGGATACCCTCGGGCGGAACGCAAGGCCGCTCGTACGTCGCGCGGTCGACGACGTGCTCGTCGTCGAACACGACCAGGTCCGCGAACATTCCCGGCGCGATCAGCCCGCGCTCGCGCAACCCGAAGAGCGCCGCCGGCAGCGCCGTCATCCGCCGCACCGCTTCGGCGACGTCGAAGACGCGCCGCTGCCGGACGTAGCGCCCGAAGACGCGCGGAAAGGTGCCGTACGTGCGCGGATGCGGGACGCCGCGCGCGGTAATCCCGCTGAACGCGCGCGCCGATGCGTCGCTTCCGATGCAGCAGAAGCGCGCGCTCAGCACCGTCGCGACGTCGTCCTCGCTCATCGAGAAGAACACCGAGTGGACGCGCATCTCTTCTTCGACCAGCAACCGAATGACCGCGCGCGGCGGCGTGAGGCCCCACGTCGCGGCGAGCGCGTCGACGCGCATCCCCGCCAGGTTCTCGTTGCGTTCGCTCGCGACGCCGGTGATCATGATCGTGTCCCAGCCGTCGCCGCCGAGCGCGGGATCGCGCGCCAGCTCCATCGCGAGGGCCGCCGCGAGCGCCGCTTCCGGATCGCGCAACCGCTCGAGCGCGGCGTCGTCCCCGCCTTCCCGGACCCAGCCCGGCAGCACGGTCGGGAGCTCCGTCCACGACGCGACGTACGGATACGCATCGCACGCGGCGTCGATGCCGCGCGAGCGCGCCCGATCGATCGCGGCGAGCGTGCGGTGCACTTTGCCCCAGTTCTTCTTTCCCGCCGCTTTGTGATGCGAGCACTGCACGCCGACTTGGGCGCGCTCGCCGATCGTCAGCGCTTCGGCGATCGCGGCTTCGACGGTGTCGCCTTCGTTGCGGACGTGGGAGGCGTACAGCGGAGCGCCGGCGCCGCGCGCGGCGCTCGCGCACGCGACCAGCTCCTCGATGCCGGCGTAGCGCCCCGGCTCGTAGATCAGCCCGCTCGAGACGCCCAGCGCGCCTTCTTCGATCGCACCGCGGACGAGCCGGTTCTGCGCCTCTTGTTCCTCCGTCGTGAGCGGGCGCGCGTCGGGGCCGGCGACGCAGGCCCGCGTCGTCCCGAGCCCGACCAGCGAGGCGACGTTCAGCGCGACGCCTTCGCGCTCGACCAGCGTGAAGAACGCGTCGAACGTCGTCCACTGCAGCTCGACGTGGTGGTTGCGCGCGTCACGGCGCTTCCGCTCGAGCGCGGCCCCGAACAGCGGCGCGACCGACGTCCCGCAGTTGCCGCCGATCTCGGTCGTCACGCCTTGCAGAATTTTCCCCTCGCAAAGCGGGTTTGCGAGCCACAGCTCGTCGGTATGAGAGTGTACGTCGATAAATCCCGGCGCGAGCGCGAGCCCGTCGCACGAGACGCGCTCGTGCGCCTCGCGGTCGGAGAGATCCCCGATCGCGACGACGCGGCCGTCGGCGACCGCGACGTCGGTGGTGTACGGAGCGGAGCCCGAGCCGTCGTAGACCCGGGGGCGCTCCAAGATCGTCCAGAGCAGCGTTTAACCTAGCTTTCGCTGGGTACGAGCCAATCGGTGGGCCGACAGCTCAGGGGGACTTATTCCAACATGGCCATCAACGACAACGTGACGACGAGCGGCGGCGGCATGAGCGTGCGCGAAGCCGGGAAGCGCGGCGGCGATCGCGTCAAGGCGAAATACGGGTCCGAGTTCTACGAAGCGATCGGGCGCAAAGGCGGCGAGGCGACGAAGAGCAAGTACGGGCCGTCGTTCTATGAGGAAATCGGCGCCAAGGGCGGGCAGAAGCTGAAACGTTCCACGAAAACGGCCGGCTAGCCCATGGCCGACCCAAAGAGAGCCGTGACGAAAATGAGAACAGAGAAGGTCGACGGCGAGATGTCGGTGCGCGAAGCCGGTAAAAAAGGCGGCGACACGGTTCGCGACCGCTACGGGTCGGGTTTCTACGAAGAGATCGGGCGCAAAGGCGGGCAGGCGACACGCGAACGCCACGGAGCCGAGTTTTACGAATCGATCGGCCAAAAAGGCGGCAAGGTCGTCAAAGAAAAGTACGGGCCGAACTTCTACGAGCAAATCGGGCACAAAGGCGGTCAGAAGGTCAAGAAGCTGATCGCCGAGGCGAAGAAGAACTCGCAGGGCGAAACCTAACCGCACGCGCCGCGCCGAACCAGCCGCCTTCATTCGCGCGACGTCGCCCACACGACGCCGCGCGGTTTTGCGCGCATCACGAGCCGGCTCCCGGCTTGGTGCCCTCGATCCGGCCCAGCGTAACGTCGCCGGTCCGGAAGTCGACCGTCGCGCTCGCGACCACGATCGTCGTGCCGGCCTCGGTGATCGTCGCCTGGTGGTCGAGCTGCAGCACGCGGGTCGCGCCGACGTACCGCGCGCCGGTGGTCTTGAACGTGCGCTGGCGGCCTGACCCGATCGTCTCGCTCACCTCCACCGGCCCGGCGACGGTCAGGTCGTTGGTGATCGTGTTCACCGTGACGCCGTCGGCCTTGATCAGCACGTCCGGCTTGCCGGCGCGGTGCAGCCGCCCGTCGCGCACGTGCGCGATCGTCGCCTGCGAGCCGTCCGGGCTCATCGTCACCGTGTCGTAGTCGAGCGACCACGCGCGCCCGTCGATCCGTTTCCCGGTCACCTTCCCGTGCGACATCGTGTCGGGCGCCGCGACGCGTCCGACCTCGACGTCGCCGCCGGCTCGCCCGATCTCGTACCCGACCCACGCCAAGAACGCGAGCGCTGCGACCGCCGCCGCGATCCGCCACCACGTCACGCGCGCGCCCTCCGCCGCCGCGCGAACGCGATTGCGAACGGCAGCCCGACCAGCGCCAGCATCGCGAAACCGACCGGCGCCGGTCCGAGCCGCGCGTACAGCGCCGGCGCCGGTGCGCCGACCTCGCCGACGACGACGGCCGCGACCGCGAGCGGCGTGCGCCGCGTCCACGTTCCGTCGGGCGCGACGATTCCGCTGATCCCGGTCGCCGCGCCGCGCAGTACCCAGCGCCCCGTCTCCACCGCGCGCAGCGTCGCCGCTTGCGCGTGCTCGTACGGCCCTTCGGTCGTGCCGAACCACGCGTCGTCGGTCGCGATGAGGAACAGCGAAGGATCGTCGCGCAAGCGCGCGTGCGCGATGTCGCCGAACACCGACTCCCAGCAGATTAGCGGCGTCACGCCGTCGTAGACTTCCTGCACGTTGTGGCCGGGAGCAAACCCGCCGATCTGGTCCGCGTACGGCAGGTTCCGCAGCGACGCCGGCCCCGGAACGTACTCGGCGAACGGCACGAGCTGCTCTTTGACGTACAGCCCGCTGATGTCGCTCGTGTTCGCGCGCGGGTCGAAGATCAGCAGCGCGTTCTGCAGCCGCGTCCCGTCGTCCCAGAACGTTCCGACGTACAGCACCGCGCCGGTGTCGCGCGCCAGCTGCGCGAAGCGCGCGCGGAGCGCGGGCGCGCGCAGCAAGTCGGTCGTGATGACGGTCTCCGGCCACAAGATCAACGACGGGTGCTGCGCGCGCAGGGGCGTCGTCATCGCGGTGTACCGCTGCAGCGCGAGCGCGAGGCCGGCGTCGCTGCGCTTCACGCTCTGCGCGATCCCGCCTTGCACCGCCGCAACACGGCGTCTCGGCGCAGCATGGTGCCGCGCCGGCCAGAGATACCACGCCGCCGCGGTGCAGATCAGCGTGCCGGCCCACACGGCGACGAACGCCGTTCTGCGCCGCGCGTCGCGCAGCGACAAGAGCCACCAGCCGAGCGACGCGCCGAGCAGCACCGTCGCGAACGTCAACCCGTAGCCGCCGGCATATGCGGCGAGCGGGCGCAGCGGCGAGTCGACCATCGTCGTGCCGAGCTGTTCCATCGGCACGCCGAGCGCCGAGCTCGAGCGAACTTGCTCCGCAAGCGCGAACGCCGCGGCGGCGACGAACGGCACGACGCGTGCGTCCAAGCGCCGCGCCGCCTGCGCGGCGACGTACGCGGCGAACGCGAACGCGAGCGCTTCGACGGCGGCCGGACCGAGATCGATGATCGGCGCCGCCGGACCGATCAGCGCGCCCGCCGTCTCACCGAACCAGGCAAATCCCAGAATGAAGAACAGCAGGCCGCTCGCGTACCCGACGAGCGCCGCCGTTCGCGGCGCGAGCGAGCACCACGTCAAAACCAAGCCTGCGCATGCGAACGGAGCGAGCCACCACCACGTTGTCAGTGGGAAGGCAAGATGCAGCGCGAGCGCGCACACAAGCGCGACGGCCGTGCTGCGAACGGTCGCGAAGGAGAAGAGCGTGCGTCGGCTCGTTACGGTAGTGGTCGTTGCGGCGATGATGATCGGGCTTTCGGGATGCGGGCGGCAGGTCACCGGACTGAACGCCGGCGGCGGCGGGATCGTCCCGGCGGGAGAGACTGCCATTCGCTTCGATACGGTAGGCCCGCTCGACTTCCAGAACGTCTCCTATCTGATCGTGCTGAACACGACGGGGAACGGCCAGCAGCCGTACGCGCTCGGCTACAACACCGACTTCAAGAACTGGTCGGCGTTCTTCATCGTGGGCGGCGGTGCGGGCTACGCGAACTTCCCAGGCCTGCTCCAGGTCTATCAGGACCCCGCCTCGGGCGCCGCGCGCACGTTCAACGTGCCGATCCCGAACGGGACGGTGAACTTCAACCCGACGGTCCCGACCGGGAACGGCTTCCAGATCACGTTCAACCGCTGCATCGTCGACCTCGCCCCGCCGACGGCATCGCCGCCGCCGCCGGTCAGCTCGAACAAGGACTGCCCGCCGTACACCAACATCAACAAGGTTTGGCAGGTCAGCCTGTTCACGCTCGACCGCACGCAGTCGCCGGTCGACTCGCTCAGCTCGAACGGCGCGTCGAACACCGACTACAAGTTCCCCAACAACGGCCTCGACACGTCGCAGACGATCACCACGCTGAACTTCTTCAAGCAGGGAAACCAGCAAGTCTCGAACCCCTCCGCGCAGATCGCCGGCGTCGAAGTCTTCAACACGCCCTAACGAAGATCTACTCGACGTCGCAGGGCGGGTGGCCGCAGGCGCAGGTCAGCTCCGCCTCCTCGTCGGTCGAGTCGCGCGCCTCGCATTCCTCGCTGCAGTACGCGGCGCCCTCGACGCCGCCGGTGACGGTGCAGTTGCACTCGCGGTATTCGCAGGGCTGGGTGAAGGTGCTCATGCCGGGGCTTGTACCCCGCCGGGCACCGGCTCCTCAGAACGCGGTTCCGTTGCCGAACGCGGTCGTCGAGAAGCTCTGCGGGATGATCGAGCTGAGCGAGCTCTGCCCGAGCCCGAAGTTGATCCCGCGCGAGGGGAACGCCAGCAGGTTGATGCTCATCGTCAGCTGCTTGAGGTCTTCGTTGTACGCGAGGCGGATCTCGTAGCAGTCGCCGACGACATGGCGGTAGTAGATGTTCTTGCTCTCGAGCTTGCCGCGCCTCTTCCAGTCCACGAACGTCTCGAACTGCAAGTCGCTCTTGTACCCGAAGGGCGTGGCGAGCTGCACGTTGGTGCGGTCGAACCCGTTGCCGCGGCCCGGGGTGAAGCTGCCGCCGAGCAGCAGCGTCGAGCGCGGTGAGGGCCGCGAGGTCAGCGTGTACCCGACCGACTGCGCCTGGCGGTTGAAGAAGGTCGTGGCCGTCAGCGAGAGCGCGTAGATGTCGCCGTTGAAGATGCGCAGGTTGTCGGTGGCCTGTTTGGAGCCGTTGCCGAGCACGTCGATCGTCTTGAACGGCTCGGCCAGCGGTCCGTTCACGTGCGCTTCGGTGTACGAGATCACGTTGAGCACGTGGCCCCACAGCGGGGTGGTGAGCGTCGCCTGCTGCTGCAGCTGCGCTTTCAAGTCGCCGGTGCCGTACGCGTCCTGCTGCACGTTCACGGTGGCGGAGAGGTCGCTGTCGAGGAAGTGCGCCAGGGCCGGCCCGAACACCAGCCGCGCCTCACCGCGCGGCGTGAGCACTTGCGCCTGCGGGTCGTCGTACTCGCCGAGCAGGTACGAGACCGTAATCGGCACCGCTTTGAAGCGCGGGAAGAGCGGGTCGTGCGGATGGATCGCGAGCTCCGGCTCCTTCTGCACGTTGCTGGGCGTCGTCGTGTCGTAGCGGTCGTAGGTCAGGTCCCAGTCGTACGAGCGGCCGGTGTAGTGCGTGAGCGTCGAGTAGTGCAGCGTCGTCGCGGCCGGATAGCCGAGGTTGTGGCTGGTCGTGTACGAGACCGTCATGTCGTTCGAGGCGTTCGTGCCGAACGCGCGGTGATCGGTGATCCCGTAGTCGTAGGTCGACGCCTGCGTCCCGGTCGAGGAACGGTGGAAGCTGTAGTTCTGGTGGCTGCTCCCGATCTCGTTGCCGTGCGCGAGCGCGGCGGTGAGATCGTACTGTGGCGGCAGCGAGACCAGCGGGCCGTAGTTGCCGGTGTAGTTCAAACCGATCTGCGCGCGCAGCGAGCGCGTGAAGAACTCCTGGTCCTGGAAGGTCAGGTTGGTGCTGTTGGTGTTGCTGGTCTTGTTCTTCATCCGGAAGAACGAGAGATCGCTCTGGCGGCGGCCGTCCTTGCGGCGCAGCGTTCCGACGTAGCCGAGCCCGAGCCCGATCCGGGTGTACTCTTCGATGCGGTAATAGCCGTAGTAGTAGTCGCTCGGCGAGAACCCGATCCGCGCCTTGACGTAGAACCCTTCCGCCTGCGAGTAGCCGACGATGGGGATGAACCCCGGCTGGCGGCGCGAGCCTTGCTCGTCGTGGCGCAGCGAGATCACCGCGACCGGCAGATAGAAGATCGCCAGCGCGCCGAGGAACAGCACCGCCGAGCGCGCCACCGCCTTGTCGCCTGGATAGACGTCGAGCGTCTTCGACTCCAGGTGGTATCCGCCGCGCGGGTTCTCGCAGGTGGTGAGGTTCGCGCGCTCGACGTGCGTGACGCCGCTGCGGTCGGTGACCATCGTCGAGCCGGAGAAGTGCAGTTTCCCCTGCTCGACGCCTTGCGTCGACTCGCCGCGCCCGCGGATCAGCGTCGCCTTCTGCGTCGTCTCGTCGAAGCGCACCGAGTCCGCGAACAGCACGGTGTCGCCGCTGCGGTTGCGCAAGAACGTGTTGCCGGTGACGTCGATGTAGCGCCGGCCGTCGTAGTGCGCGTGGTCGCCGCCGAGCACGCCGTCCTGGTAGAAGACGTTGACGTGGCCGTCGAGGTCGAACGGCTCGCCGGGTTTGTTCGTTCCGCTCAGCTTGTCGCCCAGGATCGCGTACGTGTTCGGCTCGAGGATCTCGCCCGCCGCCGGCGAGGGGGAGGGCGAGGGCGTCGCCGGCGTGATCGGCCCGCTGCTCGCGGTCGGCGCCGGGATCGGGCTGCTCGAGGGCGGCGCGGTCTGCGGCGAGATGATGACCGGCGCGGGTGAGCCGCTCGGCGCCGGCGAGGCGGTCGGGAGCGGCGGCGGCGTCACCGCGCCGGGCGAGGGCGAGGCGACCGGGGGAACGAGGATCTGCGGCCCGAGCGGCGCGGCCGGCGGGCCGACGTACGGCGAAGGGAACGGCGAGGGCGACGCGCTCGCCGCCGGCGAGGCCGAGCTCCCGGGCGAAGGTGAGGGCGAGGGCGATTCGGAGCTCTGCGCGACTTGGCTTGCCGCGGCCGTTCCGCAGCCGCGCTGCAGCAGCGCGAGCGCGTGCGCGGCGTCGTCTTCCGCGCTCACCGCCGGCACAGGGATGCCGCACAGCGCGAACGAGAGCGCGACGAAGGTCACGCCCGTGCGCCGGATCAGCGTCGTCATCGGTTCTCGCGCCAGCAGAGAATCGCGCCGGCCATCCCGGTGATGATGTTCGGAAGCCAGGCGGCGAGGTACGGGTCGAGCGCGCCGTTCTTGCCGAACGCGCCGAACAGCGCGACCATCGCGTAGTAGCCGAACAAGCCGACGATCGAGAGCACGATGCCGAGCGTGCGCCCGCGCTTCCCGAACCGCACCGCCAGCGGGACCGCGAGAATCACCGCGATGAAGGCCGCGAACGGATAGGCGTACTTCGTTCCGAGCGTCAGCTCGCGGACGGCGAGATCGGTCCCGCCCTGTCCCGTCTGCTTGCGGAACTTGATGTCCTGAGCGAGCCGCCGCGTGTCCATCGTGTACGTATCATTGAACGCGCTGCTGAGAAAATTCTGGCCGTTGTCGCCCATCGGGAGCGAGATGCGCAGGTCGTCGGCGCTGATGCTGATCACGGTCGGCAAACCGTCGGCGTTGAGGCGCGATTGGACCGCATGTTGGAGGACGATCTCCGTCCCGTCGATGCGCGCGGTCTTCGCCGTGAGGATCTGCGGAAAGTTTGTCGTGCGGGCCGGTTCGTAGATCATGACGTTCTGCATCGTCCTTCCGTCGGCGCTGACGGATTGGATGTAGAACATGTTGCCGGTCGATGGGTCGGCGCGGAAGATGTTCGGCTCGATCGGAAGGGTCTGCGAGCGGTACAGGATCTGGTAGAAGCTGCGCGTCGAGAGGTCGGTTGCGACCGGGGCGAGCTTCTCGTTGATCATGAACGAGCCGATCGCGACCGCGGCACCGGCGATCAGCGGCAGCCGGATGATGCGCAGGAACGAAACCCCGGAGGTGCGCATCGCGTTGATCTCGTTGTCCGCCGCCAGCCGCCCGAACCCGAGCAGCGTGCCGAACAGGCACGCGAACGGAAACGCGAGCGGCGTCGCCTGCGGAACGCGGAAGACCAGGAACCGCAGCACCAGGAAGATCGGCGCGTGCTTGTTGACGATGTAGTCAGCCGCGAGCACGAAGATGTTCGCGAACCAGAACAGGAAGAACGCCGCCAGCGCGAACCAGAACGGTCCGGCGACCTCGCTCAGAACGTAGCGGTCGAGGATGCGCAGCCCCGGCACGCGGGGCGGTGCGGCGCGCGCGAACGTGGGGCTGCCCACGTTCGGGAAAACGGCCATTCCCTAACGGAGGCCGGCGACGACGCGGTCGACGTACGCGCGCGTCTCGGCGAACGGCGGAACCCCGTGCGCGGCGTCGACCGCACCCGGCCCGGCGTTGTACGCGGCGACCGCGAGGCGAACGTTTCCTTTGTAGCGGCGCATCAGATCGTGCAGGTAGCGCGTCCCGCCGTCGACGTTCTGGTAGGGATCGAACGGGTTCGCGACGCGGTACATCGCGGCGGTCCCCGGCATGAGCTGCATCAGCCCTTCCGCGCCGACCCGCGAGACCGCGCTCGGATCGCCGTGCGACTCCGCGTCGATCACCGAGGCGACCAGCTTCGGGTCAACCGCGTTCGCCGCCGAGTAGGTCCGCACGATCGCGTCGAGCCGGCTGTGGTCCATCGAGTGCACGCCGCCGCCCGGCAAAAAGCCGCCGCTGCAGCCCGAGAGGCCGGCGAAAACGGAGGCAACGATAATCCAAAGGGCGCGCGAGGACACGTCAATTCTGTTTTCGGCACTTCCGGCACCCGGCCTTGTGAACCGCGTTCCCGGTACGAAGGCTGAACGAAACGCGGCCGCGAGCCGTCGCGCGGCGGTCAGCCGTTGCGGTCGATCCCCGGCAGCCCCGCCGCGCACAGCCGCAGCCTCCCGTGCCCGGCCTCGACGAGCGAGCGCCAGAACCGGCACAGCCCCGCGAGCTGCGCGTCGCTCGTCTGCATCCGCGCGTCGCCCGGCGTCAAACCCACGATCACGATCTCGGTCCCGCTCAGGTCCGGCAAAGCGCCGCTCGCGCGCAGGTCGCGCAGCGCCGCCGCCGTCGAGCCCGCCGGGTCGGAGCGGTAGCGGAACAGGTTGAGCGAACGGGTCTGCTGCCATCCGTTGAAGATCGCTACCACCACGTGCTGCGAGGCGGCTGGAGCGGTCCGAAAATCCTGGCCCGCCGCCGTCAGCGCGCCGAGCGGGTCGGAGCCGCCGGTCGTCGTCCCGATCCCCGGCAGCTTGTCGACCGCCGCCGCCGTCTTCACCACGAACGCGCGCTGGTCGGACCGGTAGCGCAGCGGGTTCACCGAGTTCTGCCCGGTCGGCGCGGGGACTTCGCCGGCGAAGACGGGGAGCTCGGTCAGCGAGTCGGCGGTGATCGGTCGCAGGGTGACGGTCGCGCTCTCGCCCGCGCAGCCCGCGACCGCGCCGGCCATCGCGCGGTACGCCGGCCACCGGCCGGCCGGGATCGTCGCCCCGGCGGCGACCAGCAGCTCGACCTGCGCGCCGGCGGGCAGCTCTCGCCCGAGCCAGGCGCTGGCGCACTGCCGCGCCCCGCCGTTCGGCTCGGCGGCCGAGGCGTTCTGCGCCCCGGAGCCGCAGCCGGCGAGCGGCGCGAAGCCAAGGAGGACGGTTGCCAGCCCGGCCGCGCGGTGGAGGGCGGCGGCGTTCACGGCGCGCTAGTGGACGGCGCCGTTGCGCGAGGTAGCCTCGCCGCCGGCGGGGCCGTCGTACGCGACCGACGGAGCAGAAGCAGCTGCTGCGGCCGAGGTGCGCGCCTCGGCGAGGCGGCCGGCCTCGTCGTCGGCGAAGCGGAAGGCGCGGTCGGCGGCGGCGAGCTCGTGCCGGGTCGCTTCGAGGTGCGCTTCGTCGGCCCGCAGCGCGCCGCGCAGCCGGCTGAGCCGCCAGCGGACGCGCAGGGCCTCGACCGACTCGCGGTAGTAGCCCGACGTGAACGCGATGACGATCCCGATGAAGGCCAGCGTGGTGAGCGCGAGCGCCTGCACCGTCGGGTTGACCGCACCCGCCGCGCCGTCGGTCGAAGCCGACGCGTAGCCGAACCGCAGCGCGTAGCCGACGCCCAAGAACGCCGCCACGGCGAGCCCCGCGAAGAACAGGAAGATCCAGTCCAGCGCGGCGTGCGGCTGCGGCTTGCGGTGCCGCCGCAGCAGCTCGCCCAGCAGCAGTCCCAGCAGAAAGCCGCCGACCGCGAAGGCGAGCGTCAGCGCGACCAGCTCGACCTTGGTGGCGAAGAAGAACACGAGGCTCATCATCCGAGCCGGAAACCATTCGAGCACAACCGAGACGAGCGCCAGCACCGCGATCACCTCGAGCATCCAGCCGCGGTCGTAGGCCGGGATCGAGTCGAAGCGCGACTGCGCGACCCGAATCTGCGCCTCGCCGGCGTCGCAGCGCCGCTCCAGCTCCTCGATCCGCAGCCGCGCGTGGTGCGCCTTGTCGAGCATTGCCGCGTGATCGTCGTTCCGGTACACGCGCTGTTGGTACGTGGGCGACGCCATGGAAGCACCTCCGTCACGAAGTACCGCGCGAACTATGCGGATGTTGCGCGGCGCTCGAGGTCGTGACGAAGGTGCCCACCAATGCGATGCTACGCCCCGATGTAAGGACGAAAGCTTCAGCATTGAGGTGTGTTGCTAGGACGAAAGTCCCAGCGACGATTGCGTCGTTAGAACTATTTTTGCGGTGCCGCAGGCAAAGCGCGGCTTTGATTCTCGGCCTCGCGGCTTTGACTCGCGGGCAATGCGCGGCTTTGGTTCGCGGGCAGTGCGCGGCTTTGGTTCGCCGGCAGGGCGCGGCTCTGGTTCTCGATCGAGCGCTGTGGGACGAATCCGTTTCCGCCAGGTACGGCACATCCGGCCGGGACGATCCCCGCTGCGGCGATGAGTCCGGCTACGACGACGGGGCGGAGTGCTTGGCGCTGCAAGAGCGATCGCACGATGGTTCCTCGCTGTCCGAGTAAGAGGGAGAAGGTTTGTGCGACGATCGTAGTGCCGCCGGACTGCCCCTCGCTAGTGAGGCAAATGTCCCGAATATCAGGACGGTGCGACGGCGAGACTGACGGTGTGGTAAAATCGGTCTCAACCGGGCCATATGCGGAGGCCATGTCGCCGTTGGGCGTGCGCGAAGACAACCGACCGTTCCTCAATGCGACGGCGTCGAGTCGCTATGACGACGCCCGCGCTGCGCTTGCCGCGGGCGAGCTCGAGCGCTGCATCGAGCTGTGCGCGAGCGCGGCCGCGCGGGCGGCGGACGCCGACTCGGTGCGCTCGCTGGCGCTTCACGCCGAGGCCTTGCGCCGGGCCGACCGCCCCGAAGAGGCGATCAGCCTGATTCGAACGGCGCCGCGCGGCACGACGCGGGCGCACGAGGAGCTGCAAGCGATCTTGGGCCGCGCGCTGATCGACGCAGGCGATCTCCAGGCGGCGGAGGACGTGCTGCGGTACGGCTTGCGCGAGGCGCGCACCGAGGCCGGCCGCGAGCTCAACGCGCTCTCGCTGGCGATGATCCACTACAACCGCTGCCATTTCGACGAGGTCGCGAAGGTGCTCGCGCTGGTGGAGGAGCGCGACACGATCCGCTACGTCCGCCGGCTCGGGTTCCACGGCTGGATCGCGGTCCACCAAGAGGACTACGACGCGGCCGACCGGCACTTCGACGCGGCGCTGGCGGTCCTCGCGCGCCTGCCGCGCGACGTCGCCCAAGAGGCTGCCCTGCTGTGCATCAACGGCTCGAACGCGCTCGAGCGGCTCAACCTCGACCGCTGGCGCGAGCTGCGCGCGCGCTCCGAGGCGCTCGGGCCGCTGCCGGTCGCGCTGCGGTTCGAACGCTTCTACCTGAGCTGGTCGAGCTCGATCGCGGCCGAGATCGACGGTCAGCCCGACGTCGCGCTGCGCCACGCGCACGACCTGGTCGACCCGCAGTACCCGGCGGTGATTCGCGTGCTCGGCCTGTGCCGGCGCGCGGCGATCCTGGTGCGCTACGAGGAGCGCATCAGCTACCGCGATTTGGTCGACTCGATCGACAAGCAGTACCAGGCGCTCGACCTGCGCAATCTGCGGATCCCGCAGCACTCACAGGAGATGCACGTCTTCACCGCGGCCGCCGAGGCGTTCGCGCTCGCGGGCAACCACGCGCGGGCGCAAGCGGTGCTCGACGACTTGGCCTCGTGCACCATTCCGGAGACGCCGTGGAAAACGAACCGCGTCGAAGCTGCGCAGCGCGCGTACGTGCTCGGCCTGATCGCCGACGCGCGCGGTGAGTCGCTGATCGCGCGGCGGCACTACCTTGAGTCGCTGCGCGGGTTCCGCCGCGTCGGGTTCCACTTGCAAGGAATCATCGTCGCGCAGCGGCTGGTCGAGATGAGCGCGGATCCCGAGCTGGTCGCGTACGTGCAGAGCGTCCTGCCGCGCCTGGGCCGCGACTCCTGGGTGCGCCGGCGCTTCGGCCGCAGCGTCGCGACGCAGGAGGAGCTGGTGCAGACGCCGCTCTCGCGCGCCGAGCGCGAGGTGCTCGATCTGCTCTTGGCCGGAACCTCGACGCGCGAGATCGCGCTGCGCCGCGGCCGTTCCGAGAAGACCGTCCGCAACACGATCTCCTCGCTGCTGAAGACGTTCGGCGTGAAGAACCGCCACGAGCTCGTCGTCGAACGCATGCGCCGCCCCGACCGCGGCGTAACGGCATAGACCGCCACAAAATCAAATCGGCCGCATCGCGGTCATAATGCTGTCACATCGCATTGAGATACTCGGTGCGTGATGCGGTGGATAACGAGAATCGCGCTGGCTTACATCTTTGGCTCGGCGGTCGCAGCATCCGCGCGGCCCCGTGACGACCATCAGACCATCACCAAGATCAATGTCGACGACGACGCCTTTGCTTTTGACGTCGTAGCGCGAGCAAACGAAGCGCTACGGGCGAACGTCGACGCCGTCGATTCAGCCTTGACCGCCATCCTCGCCGGCGTCGTGGCGGTCATTGTGTTCACGACCGATAAGTTGCGTGACTTGCCTGATCCAGATCGCTGGATCGCTGGCGTGCTCTTGGGTGCTGCGACGCTCACGTGCGCGCTCGGATACCTCATCGGCGTATCGTGGCGTGGATTCGGAAAACGCGATGGAATCCGGCAGTCACGTTCATTCCGGACTTTCTCCACGACGCTCCGCTTGCAAGGGCCGATGCCACCAAGCAGCTCGTCAAGGCCGGGGAAATCAATTTTGCCGTGCGCCTGAAGAAGCAGATGTTCGCGACCGTGGCGCTCAGTCTACTCTTGGCCGGAGTGGCGGTCGTAGCTTTCGCGCGCGTGCACTCCAAGGTGGTATGATATCGACATGAAGGAGCGCTACATCATCCTTGAGACTGAAGCTTCAGAGGCGATGAAGGAGATGGGTCTGGACCTTGAATGGGAGTACGGCATCGAGCCGTTGCGCCCGGGCGAGCACCGTCCCGATGGGTACTACACGACCAACGCGTACACCGAGGGTGGAATGCGCCCGGTTCGCAAGCTGCCTCGGCCGAAGACGACGTAAGCTCGTCCGCAGCACGATCTCCTTGTTGCTGAAGACGCTCGGTCAAAAACCGCGATGAGCTCCTCGTCGAACGCATGCGCCGCCGCGACCGCGGCGTAACGGCATAAGCCGCCGGCGGCGGTCGGGTCGTCAGCGGTGAATTTGCGGTAAATCGGGCGGAGTCGGGATCGACGCGATATTTTTCTTGATCTGAGCCGATTCGACGTCCGAGAAGCTCAGCGTTCGCTCGCCCGGGCTTCCGCGCGGGAAGTCCCGGGCTGACTGGATCGAGGCGATCGTCAATGCTGGTCCCTTCAGGCTCGGATCGGTTCCCGACTCGATCACGTCGCCGTTGGCCGGCGTGTCACTGGAGAAACGACGAATCGCGCGAATGCGAAGGCCTGCGGCGACGAACGCGGAGCCGACAAGCGTAACGTCCTCAAGCGGAACCCCCGAACCGAAGCGGACGATGTTCGTCATGCTCTGTGTACCGGCCCGCAACAGCACGTTTTGATAGCCGAGATCTCGAAACAGCTTGACGACCTGCTGCCAGTCAGTACGCTCTTTGTAACACACCACGGTCGTCCGCGGCTCATGAACGGCGCAGACCACGGCCGGGATCGGCCGATTGGACGCATCGAATGTTTGCTGCCATAGGAAACTCGATGATATGAATGCCTGAAGCAGATACCGGCCCGCGGGTACGGCGATGAACGTATAGCGGCCGTTCGAATCCGTGACGGATGGCCCGAGCCACACGTCGTTTTTCACCGGCAACGGCCGAATGTAGACCGAGGCGCCTGCTATCGGCGGTGGCGTCGCAGCCCCGGGCAGGTAGCGATAAAAGGCGCCGCTGACTTGAAACCCCGGAACCCGGACGTCGGCGACAATCGTCGCCAAGCTCAGCACGAAGTCGAGACGCTTCATCGCTATCGAGCAGTGAGCTTGTTTGGGGGAGGTGTGGCGGAAGGCAGCAGCGGCAGATCGATCTCTTCGATGATTTCCGCGCTGCGAGCTCCGGTTCGCTTCACCTTCAGAGTCTTCGGAGGAATTTGCGAGCTAATTTCGGCCTGCGCCTCCGAGCCGTCGAAAAGCAACTGCAGCGTTACTGGTGCGTGATCGCGGTCCCCTTGGACGACGTACTGGACCGGTTCGTCGGCGCGATAGACGACCAGTGTAGGATCGCCGGAATCGCTCTGCTGCGGCGTCGAAATCGCGACGTGCTGCGGCCTTACCGGTGCCCGCACGCTGATCGCTGCAATCTCCGGATGGATCACGAAGAAGATCGGAAACGCGATCATGCACGCGAAGGCGATCACGAAGAGCCCGACGATGGGATAGAACGTGCGCAGCTTGAAGTCTTTGTACTCGACGGCCAGCGCCTCTTGATTCGGGGCATTGCTGACAGCGAGCTGACGCGTTGCCTGCAAGTACACCGCCGCACACAGAAAGACCAAGCCTGCGACCACGTAGACGATGACGTAGAACTGCGTACCTGCACCCATCCGGAGTCCCCCTGCCGGTTTGCCGTGCAATTCCGCACGCGTCGCGCACTTGAAAGGTCGGGCACGGCCGTGCCGCTAGACCCTTGCTCGTACCGGGGCAAGCGACCTCCCTGGCGGGAGCCCCGGCGAGGACCGCTGCGGAGCCGCCACCGCCGGCAGCCCGGGTCCGGTCGCTCTGACGGCGCAAATGGCGGGCGGAGGACGCACCATGCGCTCCGGCCGCAAAGCCTGACTACGGCGCGTTTCGGCTGCGGCTCTCCACGGCCGACGTCGAAGCGAGGGCGAGAGCGACCAAATGCGCCCTGGATCGCGACCCGAATTTCCGGTACAAAGACAGCACGTAGCGCTCGACGTTAGGACGGCTGCGACCATGACGCACGCAATTTCCTTGCTCTGCAGTCCCTGCGCGAGCAGCGCGATGACGCGCCGTTCGGAAGCCGACAACCTAAAGGAGGTCCGCACCGCGTCGCCCGCGGCTTCATGACCCACGACCGCGTAAGGGCTTTGAAGCGGCTGGGCCGCGAGAGAGTGGCGAGTGCGCTCCAACGATGCGAACATTTGTTCGATGCGCGCGAGTTTAGTCGCGATGCAACGATTTGTACGCGCTTCTGTTGCCGTGGGGTGACGTGTGGTTTATAGTGGCATGAGATGGAGCGTTGTGGGACGCGGTGGTGATCCCTGTGTCGGATCGTCCGCTGTTCACGGGGTCGGTCGAGCACAGCCTTGACGACAAGGGCCGCCTCGTCGTGCCTTCGCGCTTCCGCGAACGGCTCGGCGCCGGCTTCTTCCTGACCATCGCCGAGCCCGACGGCTGCCTGGCGCTCTACCCCGCCGCGGCCTGGAGCGACGTCGTCGCCAAGCTCGACGCCGCCCCAACCAAGGACGCGCGCTACCGCGCCTTCGTCCGCCACCTGTTCGCGCACACCGAAGAAGTCAGCTGCGACAACCAGGGCCGGGTGATCGTCCCGGGGCCGCTGCGCGCCTGGGCCGAGATCGAGAAAGACGTCGTCTCGATCGGCTCGATGCTGCGGGTCGAGGTCTGGGCCAAGGACCGCTACGAGCGCCACGTCCGCGAGCGCGGCGAGCTCCCCGACTTCACGTCGGAGCTGGGGCTGTTTTGATTGTCCTCGCACATCCCCGCGCTGGCGGGGCCGACGATCGAGCTGCTGGCCCCGCGCCGCGCCGGCACGTACGTCGACGCGACCTTCGGGGCGGGTGGGCACTCCTCGCTGATCCTGGAGCGCATCGGTGCCTCGGGCCGGCTGATCGCGTTCGACGCGGACCCTGCGGCGGGCGCGCGCGCGATCGCCGACCCGCGCTTTGTCCTGGTCCGAGCGAACTTTCGCGAGCTGGCGGAACGGCTGGATGCGCTGGGGATCGCTTCGGTCGACGGTGTCCTGTTCGACTTGGGGGTGAGCTCGATGCAGCTCGATGAGGCCGAGCGCGGCTTCTCGTTCCGGAGCGCCGCGCCGCTCGACATGCGGATGGACCCCACCCGCGGCGAGTCGGCCGCCGACTTCCTCGCTTCGCACGACGAGCATGAGATCGCCGACGTGATCTACCGCTACGGCGAGGAGAAGCGCTCGCGCCGGATCGCGCGCTCGATCGTCGCGCTGCGCGAGGCCGGCACGCCGGTGCGCGACACCGCCGACCTTGCCGCCGTCGTCGCGCGCGCGGTGCGCGCGCCCGGCCATGCGCGCATTCACCCCGCGACGCGCACGTTTCAAGCGCTGCGCATTCACGTCAACGACGAGCTCGGCGCGTTGCGCGCCGGGCTCGACGCCGCCCTGGCACGGACCACTCCCGGCGGACGGATCGCCGTCATCAGCTTCCACTCGCTCGAGGACCGCATCGTGAAGCACACCTTCCGCGAGGATCCGCGCGCGCGCGCGGTGACGCGCAAGCCCGTCGTCGCCGGCGAGGACGAGCTGGCGTCGAACCCGCGCGCGCGCAGCGCGAAGCTTCGTGCCGCCGAGCGCGTCGACGGTGCTGTGTTCCACGAGCTCCGCCGAGGGGAACACCTGTGATCGCCCCGCAGCGCGTCGCGCCGTACGACGAGCGCCCACCGCGCACCGCTCCCGAGCTGCGCCGTATCGACCGCGTCCGGCACGCGACGAAGCGCCGTACCCGGCGCGCGCGCCGCCGCCTGCACCGCCCGCTCTTCGCCGTCGTGATGCTCACGCTGGCGGTGCTCGTTCCGCTGCTCGCGTACGTGGCGCTGACCGCCAGCCTCACCTCGCTCAACTACGCGCTCGCGCGCGAGGAACACCAGCGCACCGCGCTGGTCGACGAGACGCAGCGGCTCGACGACCGTCTCGCTCGGCTGCAGTCGCCGGACCGTCTCGCCGCGCTCGCCGCGCAGTTGAAGCTGCACGACCCGCACGTCTACGCCGTCGTGCGCGTCCCCGAACCGAAGCAGCCGCAGCCGAAACCGACCGGCCTCGCGCTGCTCGGCGCCTGGTTCGGCGCGCCGAATCGTTAGCGAGCGCGGTGTTTCGACACGATCTCGCCCGTAAAGGGACGCGCCACGTGCGGCGCTCGGTCCGCGTCGGGTCGCGAAGCGATACGACATAATGGCGGCGCGTGCGTTCGCCCGCGTCGCACCCGTGCGGGCCAAGGTTTCGCTGGTCGTGCTGGTCGCGCTCGCGATGCTGTTGGCGGCGCGGCTCGGCGACGTGCAGATCCGTCAGGGCCCCACGCTCGCGCACCGCGCGCTGCTGCAACACGACGCGACGCTCGTCTCGTTCGCGCGGCGCGGCGCGATTCTCGACCGCGACGGCAACGTGCTGGTGCGCTCGCTGCCCTCCGAGTCGGTCTACGCCGTCCCCGCCGAAGTGAGCGATCCGCACGGCATCGCATTGAAGCTGGCGGCGCTGCTGCGCCGGCCGCCGAGCGCGCTCGAGAGCGACCTGCGCTCGAAGAGCGAGTTCATCTGGCTCGCGCGCAAGGTCTCGCACGACGTCGCCGAGCGCATCCACGCGCTCGGGATCGCCGGGATCGACACGAAAGGCGAAGAGACCGGACGCCGCTTCGTCGCTTCGGGACGACTCGCTTCGACCGTCGTCGGCTTCACCGGAACCGACGAGAACGGGCTCGACGGTTTGGAGTACTCGTTCGACAAGCTGCTCGGCGGCAAGCCGGGCCGCATGCGCGTCGAAGCCGATCAGTTCGGCCGCGCGATCCCGTTCGGCCGGACGCAGGTCGTCGAGCGCGCCGTCGCCGGCAAGACCGTCGTCACCACGCTCGATCCGTATCTTCAGTTCGAGGCGGAACGGCTGCTGCGCGCGGCGATGAAGAAGTGGAGCGCGCGCAGCGCGACCGCGATCGTGATGGACCCGTGGACCGGCGAGCTGCTCGCGGTCGCGAACATGCCCGACTTCGATCCTACGCGTTGGAATGCGTCCTCGCCGGACGCGTGGCGCGACCGCGCGATCAGCGACGCCTACGAGCCCGGTTCGACGTTCAAGCTGATCACCGCCGCCGCGGCGCTCGAGAGCGGACGGTTCACCACCGCTTCGCGGTTCCCGGCGCGCGACGCGCTCGAGGTCGGCGGGCGCACCATCCACAACGCCGAGGACGGGATGATGGCGGCCAACCTGGGCAGCGAGTCGATCGAAGAGATCATCGCGTACTCGCACAACGTCGGCGCCGCCGAGATCGGGCTCGCCACCGGCAAGGCGGCGATGTACCGCACGATCCGCAAGTTCGGCTTCGGCGATCCGACGCAGGTCGAGCTGCCGGGCGAAAACCCCGGCATCGTGATCGAGCCGGACGACTTCAGCGGCTCGACGCTGGCCACGATCGCGTTCGGCCACAGCATCTCGACGACGCCGCTGGCGCTCGTCCGCGCGTACGCGGCGATCGCGAACGGCGGGCTGCTGCTGCGCCCGCGGATCGTGAGCGCGCTCGAGGACGCCGACGGCAAGCTGATCTACCGCTACGGCCGCGAGGTCGAGCGCCGCGCGATCAAAGCCTCGACCGCCGCGACCTTGCGCCGTTTCTTGCGCGCGGTCGTGCTGCGCGGCACCGGCAACCCGACCGCCAAGGTCGCGGGCTACACGACAGCCGGGAAGACCGGGACCGCGCAGGTCGTCGAGAACGGCAGCTACCTGCCCGGCGCCTACGTCGCCTCGTTCATCGGCATGATCCCGGCCGAGCGCCCGCGGTACGTCATCCTGGTGAAGGTCGAGCGCCCGCGCGGCTCGATCTACGGCTCGCAGGTCGCCGCGCCCGTCTTCGCCGACCTCGCCCGCGCGGCGATGCTCCACGCCGGAATCATGCCCGCCGCGAGCGCGCGCTTGGTACGCGGCAAGGGCGCGGCGAAGGGCGTGCGCTGATGCGAGAGACTGCCCGCCTCGTGGCGACGCTCGAGGGCGCGCGCGTCGCCGGCTCGCTCCCGCCGTCGCTCGACGCGATCGCCACCGACTCGCGCGCGGTTCGGCCGGGGACGCTGTTCGTCGCGCTGCGCGGCGAGCGCACCGACGGCCACCACTTCGTCGCCGACGCGATCGCCCGCGGCGCCTCGGTCGTCGTCGTCGAGCACGCGGTCAGCGCGACCGCTCACGCCAGCGTGAGCTTGTCGAAGGGGCCGGCAAACGTCGCCGTCGTCGCGGTCCCCGACACCCGGATCGCCGCGTCGGCGCTGGCCGATGCGTTCCACGACCATCCCTCGCAAGCGCTGATCGTCGTCGGCGTCACCGGCACGAACGGCAAGACGACCACGACGCACCTCGTGCGCGACGTGCTGGCAACGGCCGGGATCCCGTGCGGCGTGATCGGCACCTTGGGCGGCGAGTTTCGGGAGCACCGCTGGCCGCTGGCGAACACGACCCCGCTCGCCCTCGAGCTGCACGGATTGCTCGCCGCGCAGCGCGCGGCCGGCGCGAAAGCGGTCGCGATGGAAGTCTCCTCGCACGCGCTCGCGCTGCACCGCGCCGACCACGTGCGCTTCCGCGCCGCCGCGCTCACGAACATCACCCGCGACCACCTCGACTTCCACGGCACGCTCGAGCGCTACGCCGCGGCGAAGCGGCGGCTGTTCGACCTCGCCGAAGCCGCCGTGCTCAACCTGGACGACCCGTGGGGCGCGACGTTTCAGCGCGAGCTCCTCGCGCGCGGCGCAACGACGCTGCCGTACGCGATCGACCGCGACGCGCCGGGCGGGCTGCGCGCGACCGACGTCCGGCTCACCGGCGACGGCTCGGCGTTTCGCGTCGGCGCCGAAGAGCTCGCGATCAACCTGCCTGGCCGTTTCAACGTGCGCAACGCGCTGGCGGCGATGGGGCTCGCGCTCCTGCTCGGCGTGCCGCTCGACGACGTGCGCCGCGGGCTCGCCGCGACGCGCGCGGTGCCGGGCCGGATGGAGCAGTTCGGCGCGTTCGGGATCAGCGCGATCGTCGACTACGCGCACACCCCCGACGCGTTGGAGAACGTGCTGCGCGCGGCGCGCGAGACGACGAAGCGCGAGCTGATCGTCGTGTTCGGCTGCGGCGGCGACCGGGATTCCGGCAAGCGCGTGCAGATGGGCGAGATCGCCGCGCGGCTCGCCGACCGGGTGATCGTCACCTCGGACAACCCGCGCAGCGAAGACCCGGCCGCGATCGCGCACGAGATCGCGAACGGCTTCCAGCGCACGGCGATCGAGCTCGACCGCCGGCGGGCGATCCGCCGCGCGATCGACGAAGCCGCGGCCGGCGACACCGTCGTCGTCGCCGGCAAAGGCCACGAGACGTATCAGATCGTCGGCGGCGAGACGCGCCCCTTCGACGACCGCGACGAAGTCCGCATCGCCTTCGCCAAACGCGCGGAGTCCGTCCGAAAATGATGGTGATGGAGCGAGCGCAGCGGGATCGCGCTTTGACGCCCTTGTTCGATGCGAGCTCGGACCGGGGGCCCCGTGCGCAGCATGGGGGGCGTGGGTTCCGACGAGTCGGAACCCACGAACGAAGTTCGTCGGCGCTTCGCGCCGGGGTGCTTCGCACCCGAGCCTGGGGCGGAGCGCCGTTCAAATGACGTTTCACACGCCGGACGCGATTGCCGCCACGCGGGCGCGCGTCGTCGAACCCGACGCGCTCCCCGAGACGCTGCTCGTCCAAACGGACACGCGCTCGATCGCGCGCGGCGCAACCTTTCTCGCGCTGCGCGGCGAGCGCTTCGACGGCCACGCATACGTCGAAGAGGCGTTCGCGCGCGGCGCGGTCTGCGCGATCGTCGAAGACCCCGCCTCTGTTCCGCCGGGAAAAGCGGCGCTCGTCGTGCCGAGCACGCTGCAGGCGTATCTCGATCTCGGCGGCTTGGCGCGCTCGCGCATCCGCGGCGTCGTCGCCGCGGTGACCGGGAGCACCGGCAAGACCACGACCAAGCAGTTCTTGCGCGCGCTGCTGCGCGGCGCCGGGATCCCGGTGGCCGCGACGCCGGAGAACGAGAACAACGAGGTCGGCGTCGCCAAGTTCCTCTGTGGTCTGGACGAGGGCGACGAGCGCGTCGCGATCGTCGAGATGGGCGCGCGCAAATACCGCGACTTGGACGTGCTGGTCGCTGCGGCGCGCCCCGACGTCGGCGTGCTGACGAACGTCGGCGAAGCGCACCTGGAGATCATGGGCTCGCGCGAGCGGATCGCCGAGACGAAGTGGGCGGTGCCGTCCGGCGCGCGGCGCGCGGTGCTGAACCTCGACGACGCAGCCTCGCGTGAGCGCGCGTCCTCGCTCGCGACGCCGCCGATGTGGTACGGGATCGATGCAGAGCGCCCGCCGTCCGGCCGGCGCGCGGTGATCGTCGAATCCGAAGCGGTCCGGACCCTCGCCGAGGACGGCGCGACCGAGACGTACCGTATCGCGATCAACTTCCCCGGCGACCACAACCGCCGCAACCTCGCCGGCGCGTTCGCCGCCGCGCTGCTCTGCGGCGCGCGCCCGGCCGCGCTCGCCGAAGCGGTCGCCGGCGTCGCGCTGCCGCACGGCCGCTACGAGATCGTCGAGCTGGCGAACGGCGTGCGCTTGGTGTTCGACGCGTACAACGCGTCGCTCTCGGGAATGCTCGCGACGCTCGCGACGTTCGGCCGCGAGGACGCGGAACGCCGCATCGCGGTGCTCGGCAGCATGGCGGAGCTGGGCGACGACGCGCCGGCGATGCACGAGAAGATCGGCGAGATCGCCGCGACGCGCGCCGACGTGATCCTCGCGGGCGGCACGTTCGGCAGCGACACCGCGCGCGGCGTCGTCGCAAAGGGCGGCCTCGTCGTGCGCTACGACTCGAACGACGATGCGATCGAGTGGCTGCAGACGAACGTGCGCCGCGGCGACGCGATCCTGCTGAAGGGCTCGCGTGTCTACCGGATGGAGCAGATCGCCGAAGCGCTCGGCGCCGAGGTGTTCGCGTGACGCGGCAGGGCGCGAGGTGAACGCGTGATCCCGGTCGCGATCCGCGAGAGCGGCGTCCCGGAAGGCCTTGTCGCGATCCCGGTGCGCACCCGGCTGATCGCGCCGAACGACGATCTCAGTTCCTTGATCGCCGAGGCGGTGCGCGGGATCGCGCGGCCCGGCGACGTCGTCGTGGTCGCCGAGACGGCGGTCGCGATCGCGCAGTCGCGCTTCATCGCCGCCGAAGCGATTCGCCCCTCGAAGCTGGCGCTGTTCCTCTCGCGGCGCGCGGATCCGCTCGCGACGGTGAGCCAGCCGGAGTCACTGCAGCTCGTCATCGACCAAGTCGGCGCGCGCACCGTCGTGTGGGCGGCGCTAGCCGGCGTCTTCGCGCGGCTGCGCGGCAAGCGCGGCGTGTTCTACGAGATCCTCGGCGAAGCGATCGCCGCAATCGACGGCTACACCGGAACGCTGCCGCCGTACGAGCGCGCGATCGTGCTCGGCCCCGCCGAACCGGACCGCGTCGCGACCGAGCTCGCGAGCGCGCTCTGCGCTCACGTCGCGATCGTCGACGCCAACGACCTGCGCCGCGCGAAGACGCTTGGCGCCTCTCCGCAGGTCGACCGCGCAGCGGTCGAACGCGCGCTGATCGGCAACCCGCACGGCAACGGCGACGAGCAGACGCCGCTCGTCGTCCTCGCTTGGCGCGGCGCCGGCCCGCACCCGCTGGTGAGCGCATGAGCGACATCGGCAATCCGTTGAGCGCGCATCCCACCGTGTATTTCATCCTGAGCGTGCTGGATCTGCCCGGCGGCGTGGGGTGGCTGCTCCTCGCCGCGGTCGTTGCGGGGATTCCGGCGTTCGTGTTGACCGCCGTCCTCGGCCGCCCGCTGATCCGCGCGCTGCGCCGGGCCGCCGCGCGCCAAGTCGCCTACGAAGACGCGCCGCAGTCGCATCAAGCGAAGACGGGGACGCCGACGATGGGCGGGCTGCTGTTCGGAATCGCGCCGCTCGTCGCGCTGCTGCTCGTCCCCTCGCGCACGACGCTCGCGCTCGCGGTGCTGGTCTACGCGTGCATGGCGATCGGCGCGGTCGACGACTTGGCGAAGATCCGCCGGGCGAAGAACAAAGGCTTGCGCGCAATCCCGAAGTTCGCGCTGACCGCCCTCGCCGCGCTGCTGTTCCTGTTCGTCGCCGGCCCGCAGGCGACGGTGTTCGCCGGGATCGGTGAGGTGCCGCCGTGGCTGTGGTACGGGCTCTCGGTGTGCGTCGTGCTCTCGACGACGCACGCGGTGAACCTCACCGACGGGCTCGACGGCCTGGCGTCCGGGACGGTGTTGCCGCCGCTGCTCGTCCTCACCACGGCGGCGCGCTTCGCCGCGGCGCCGCTCGGCGTCGCCGCCTTCGCCGCCGCGAGTGCGGGGAGCGTGCTCGGTTTCCTGCTCTACAACCGCCATCCCGCGAAGGTGTTCATGGGCGACACCGGTTCGCTCGCGCTCGGCGCCGCGCTCGCCGGAGCGGCGATCCTGACAGGTACGCAACTGTACCTTTTGCTGATCGGCGGCGTCTTTGCAGCCGAAACGTTGAGTGTCATCATACAGGTGGCGTCGTACAAGACCACCCGGCGCCGCGTCTTCCGGATGAGCCCTCTCCACCATCACTTCGAGCTCGCGGGCTGGCCGGAAACCGTGGTCACGACGCGCTTCTCGCTCGCGTCGCTCGCCCTCTCGCTCGCAGGCTTTGCCTTGATCTCGCGCACCGCATCATGATTGAATCGACGAGCGGTCGCTTCGACCGCACAGATCACGCTCTCGTCATCGGCCTCGGCCGCAGCGGACGCGCCAGCGCCGAGGTGCTGCGCACGCGGCTCGGCTCGGTCGTCGTCACCGACGAAGCGCCGCCCGAAAAGCTCGCCGACGCGCTCGAGGAGCTGCGCGCGCTCGGCGTGCGTTTCGTGCCGCCGGACGAGCTCGACTCCGCGCTCGAAAACGTCACCGTCGCGGTGCTCTCGCCGGGGATCGCGCTGAACAACCCGCTCGTGCGCCGGGTGCAGGCGAAGGGCATCCCGGTGTTCAGCGAGGTCGAGGTGGCCTACCGCATCTGCCCGGCGCCGATCGTCGCCGTGACCGGAACGAAAGGGAAGACGACGACGACCGCACTGGTCGGCGCGCTGTTCGCCGCCGCCGGCGAGAACGTCCACGTCGGCGGTAACATCGGCAACGCGCTGATCCGCGAAACGGTGAACGCCGCGCCGGGCGACTGGGTCGTCGCCGAAGTCTCCTCGTTCCAGCTGGAGTCGATCCGCTCGTTCAAGCCGCGCGTCTCGCTGATCCTCAACGTCACGCCCGACCACCTCGACCGCTATCCCTCGATCGAAGAGTACGCCGAAGCGAAGTTTCGCATCTTCGCGAACCAGGGGCCGGGCGACACGTTCGTCGGCAACCTCGACGATCCGATCGTCGCCTCGGCCTCGCAGGGCCAGGAGGGAGAGCGCATCAAGGCGCGCGCGCTCTGGTTCTCCAACGCACCGCACCGCCAGTCGACGCTCTACCTGCGAAACGGCGAGACGATCGTCTACGCGCCGCCGACCGGCGACCCTCGCCCCGTCGACGTGCTGCGCGTCGACGAGATCCCGCTGCGCGGCGCGCACAACATCGAGAACGTGATGGGCGCCGTGCTGGTCGCGCTCGCCGCAGGCTTGCCGCTGGAAGCGATCCGCGCCGGCGTGCGGACCTTCCGCCCGCTGGCGCACCGCTTGGAGCCGGTCGGCGAGGTCGACGGCGTGGAGTACGTCGACGACTCGAAGGCGACGAACCCGGGCGCGGTGATCGCCGCGATGCGCAGCTTCGACGAGCGCCCGATCGTGCTGATCGCCGGCGGCAAGGCGAAGGGCACTGACTTCGCCGAGATGGGCAAGGTGATCAGCTCGCGCGCGAAGGCGGTCGTGCTGATCGGCGAAGACGCGGACGAGATCGCCGCGGTGGTGAAGCGCGCGAAGGTCGAGCGCGCCGCGTCGATGGACGAAGCGGTGATGCGCGCCGCCGATCTGGCCGCGCCGGGCGACGTCGTGCTGCTCTCGCCGGGCTGCGCCTCGTTCGACATGTTCCGCTCCGCCGAGCACCGCGGCGAGCTCTTCGCCGAAGCCGTGCGCGCGCTGAAAGACCCGGTCGCCGGTGCACGCTAACCGGCTCACTGTCAGCCTGAGCCCCTCGCAGGGCCGCTCCAATGTCACCCAGAGCTCGTCGAAGAACACGCGCCCCGCGCTCAAGCCGCCGGACGCGCTGCTGCTCGGCTCCATCGCGTTCCTCATCGCGCTCGGCCTGGTGATGGTCTTCAGCGCCTCCAGCGCGACGGCGTATCTCGAGTATCACGACACCGCACATTACTTCAAACGCCAAGCGCTGTATCTCGTCGCCGGCTGCGTGCTGGCCTACGGCGCCTACCGCGTCGACTACCGCAAGCTGCGCAAGCTCGCGCCCGCGCTCGTCGCGATCGCCTTCGTGCTGCTGGTGCTCACGCTCATCCCGCATGTCGGCTACGCCGCCGGGGGCTCGCGGCGCTGGCTCGGCTTGCGCGCCCTCTCGTTCCAGCCTTCGGAGATCGGAAAGCTCATCCTGGTGCTCTTCCTGGCCGCGAAGCTGGCACAGATCGGCGAGGGCGTGCGCTCGCTCTCGAAGGGCGTCGCGCCGGCGCTGTTCATCACGCTGCTGCTCGCCGCGCCGGTCCTCATGGAGCCCGACATGGGGACCGCGTCGATCTACATCTTCACCGCGTTCGCGCTGCTTTTCACCGCCGGGGCGCGGATCGAGCACCTCATCATGTGCGTGCTGGTGATGCTGCCTGCGGCGACGATCGCGGTCGGGACGTCGGCCTACAAGCGCGCGCGCATCTTCGCCTTCTTGAACCCATGGAAGGATGCGCAGAACACCGGGTTCCACATCGTGCAGTCGCTGCTCGCGCTCGGCAGCGGCGGCCTCTTCGGGGTCGGGCTGGGCGCGTCGCGGCAGAAGTACCAGTACCTGCCGATGTCGCACACGGACTTCATCTTCTCGATCATCGGCGAGGAGCTGGGGCTGCTCGGCTGCATCGCCGTGATCGCGCTGTTCGTGCTGTTCGCGATCCGCGCGATCAACCTCGCGCTCAAGGCGCCCGACCGGTTCGGGATGCTGCTCGCGATGGGCTGCACGTTTTTGATCGTGATCCAGGCCTTCATCAACATCGGCGTGGTGACATCGTCGTGGCCGGTCACCGGCGTCCCGCTCCCGTTCATCTCGTTCGGCGGCACCTCGCTGATCGTCTCGCTGCTCGCCGTCGCGCTGATCGCCAACGTCGGCCGCCACCGCACCGACTAGCCACCTTAGCAAAGGGGCGAGGCTAGGCTTGCTGTAGTGGTTAGGATTGCACATATGGCAGTTATTGCGCTTATGGCAGTTATGCTGTACGATGTCATCTGACGAAAAACACCTCATGGGAGGCAAGCATGCCCTTAGTACGGCAGTCGGAGCCGATCGAAGCACGTCCCGATGAGCGGGCAGCTTTAGAAGAACTTCTGCGGCGGCTCTTTCGGGACAAGATCGTTCCTCAACTGACCGCGCCCGATGAGCGGCCGGTCGATTTGCCGCACTCGCTCTATGAAGTGTTCAAACTGTCAGCGCCCATTCTTGTGCGGGGTGACATGGTCTCGATCGTTCCCGTGCATAAACTGCTCACGACCCAGGAGGCAGCGCAATTACTTAACGTGTCGCGCGAATACGTTCGGCAACTGATCCGGGACGGCAAGCTTCCGAGCGTAGACGTCGGCCGGCACCACAGGGTGCGTTTCTCCGATCTTATGGTTTATCGCGAACGGCGCGATGCGGATCGCCGGCGCGCGCTGGACTCGATGACCGAGCTGGGTGTCGAAACGGGAAATTACTTCGAGGCGTAATCACAGACGGTGTTACCGGCCAATTTTCCGGTCGTATTGGATGCGTGCGTCATGTATCCAGCCGCGCTCCGCGACACGCTGCTGCGTGCCGCCGAGCGCGACCTCTACACCGTCCACTGGTCGGAACATATCCTAGAAGAACGGCGTCGCAACCTCATCGCTGACGGCCGAATGTCCGAGGTGCAGTGGGCACATCTGAGAGCCCAGCTCACAATAGCGTTCCCGTCGGCATTGGTTGTCGGCTTGAGTCCTTGATTGCGTCGATGGCGAATGACGTGAACGATCGACACGTTACGGCCGCCGCCGTTCGATCTCGAGCTGAAGTAATCGTCACTGCAAACCTCCGGCACTTCCCTGACGCTGCACTGAAGCCGTATGCATGCGAGGCGAAGTCTCCCGACGACTTCCTTCTCGATCTCACTAGCATTAGTGCTAAAGCGATGTCGACGATTCTGCGCGAGCAGTTGACGGCGATCTCGCGAAAGGACCCGAACGCGACGATGGATCGACTCCTTCAGACGCTTACGAAACTCGGCGCTCCCGGCTTCGTGGAAACAATGCGCGCCGTTCTCAGCGCTACGGAGTAAGCAGACGCAACCCTCGGATCGGCGGCCGCCGGCGCGGCTGATTACGGTCACGCTCGCAGCGGCGTTTTTCTTGATTCCGCTGTATCCGGCGTTCATCACGCTGACCGGCGCGTCGGTTCCGGGCATCCTGGTCATGCCGCGGGCTGTGACGATCCTGCTGCTCGCGTTCTTGGCGGTCGTCGCAGTGCTGTGGATCGTGCTGCTGGTGTCCGCGCCGGCGGAGCCGTTGCCGACCGTGCCGGCCGTCGCGGCGTTCGTCTGCGCCGCGGCGCTCGCAGCCGCGCTCGGGTTCGATCCGCTCGGCGGCGCGCTGTTCGTCACGATACTCGCCGGCGGCGCGGTGTGGCATGCGACGATCGTGCGATTCGTTCGCGATCCGCAGACGATCAAGACGATTCTCGGCGCGTTCGTCGTGTCGGGTGCGCTCGCGTCGCTCGCTGCGATCACGATGGTGCTGTCGAAGACGCCGGCGGCGCTGTACACGATCGGGCACGGGCGCGCGATCGGGACGTTCGTCGTCCCCGGTGAGCTGGCCGGCTATCTGATCGTGTACGTTCCGGTAGCGTTCGCGGTCGCGCGCACAGGACTCGGTCTGCGCGCGCTCGCCTACGCCGGAGTCGCACTCGGCGGCGTGGCCTTTGTGCTGACGTTCTCGCGCGCAGGATGGATCGGGATGGCGGCGGCGATCGCGGCGTTCGTGCTGCTGCGCCGGCGCCGCAGCGGGGCGCGCTATGCGGTCGCGGTCATGGGTGCGGCGGTGATCCTCGTCGCGCTCGCGTTCAACGCGCACCACGATCCCTCGGAGAACTTCACCCGGCTTTCGATCTGGGAAGCCGCGCTGCGGACGGTGGAGCGCTTCCCGCTCTCCGGCGCCGGCCCGTTCGACTTCGCGCACGTCTACCCGATCGTTCGCATGCCGGGCGGCGAGCCGGTCGCGCTGCACGCGCACAGCATCGTGCTGACGATCGCGGCGGAGACCGGCTTGATCGGGATCGCGGCGCTGTGCTTCGGCTGGTGGCGCTTCGTCGTCGCGCTGCGCGGTCGGCTGCAGCCCGAAACCGATCTCGCGCGCGTCGCGGCCGCCATCGCCGCCGGGCTCGCCGGCACGTGGATTCAAGGCCTGATCGACACGGTGACGGTCGTGATCTTCGGCCTCTGGCTGCCGTTCATGGCGCTCGCGCTCGCCTGCGCGGGGGACGGACGGCGCGAGTCGGCGCTGCCCGCCCACGCGCCGCCCCGCGTGCTCGCCTCCCGCATCGCCGCAGTCGCCGTCGTGGCGCTCGGGCTTGTCTGCGCATTCGTTCAAACTGCGTCCGACGCGGTGTACGCGAGCGCGGCGTCGCCGCGTTCGGTCCCCGCGCATCTGCCGCAGCAGCTGGGCACGCGCTGGTACGCAGCGCTGGAGCGCGTTGCCCCGCTCCCGTTCGTCGAAGAAGTCATGGCCGACGACGCGCTCAGGCGCGGCGATCTCACGGCGGCCGCCGCGCATGCCGCGCGGCTGCATGACGGCGCGCTGCGCAGCGATCTCGAGGCGCGCATCGCCGCCGCGCAAGGGCACGACGGCGAAGCGATCCGGCTGTTTCTGCGCGCGGGCGACGCCGAAGCGGTCCAGCCGTTCGTCGCCACGTGGTCGCAACGGGGGAGGATTCGCGACGCCTACGCGCTGGAGCTCCGGCTGCGCGACCGGCTCGCCGCCGACGAGACGCGGCCCAACGCGCTCGCCGAGAGCTGGTGGCGGCTGGGGTGTCTGGCGACCCAGCTTGGTGACGCGCGGGAAGGCGCCGCCGACTATGAGCGCGCGATCGTCCTTGCGCCGCTGAACACGAAGTACCTGAGCGACGCGGGCGCGCTGGCGCAGGCGCGCGGTGACGCGAACGGCGCCGCCTCGTACTTCGCCCGCGCGCGCGAGATCGACCCGTCCGGCGCGACGCTCGACGCCTCCGGCGAGCGCTGCCCGCGGAACTGAAACCACTGCCTCGGATGCGACGTATGGTAGGGCGATGGGCGCGAGACACGGCCGCCTCCTGAGCGAGACGCGCTGCGAGAGCGTCGACGTCGCGGAGATCGCGTACGACGCCGAGACCGTGCTGCGCGACCACTGCCACGAGCGCGCCTACCTCTCCGTGCTGCTGGACGGCGCGTACACCGAATTGCGCCAAGGCTCGCCGCGCTACTGCACGCCCGGAACGGTGATCGTGCACCCGTCCGGCGAGGTGCACGCCGATTACTTCGTCGCCGGCGGGCGCTGCGTCAACTTCGAATTTGCCGGCGGTCTCGGCGACTCGCAAAAAGAGCTCATGCGCGCGGTGCGCGCGACGCATCCGAGCTTTCAATCGGCTATCGCTGCCGTACTGCGCGAACGCGACGGCGACGCAGCGCACGAAACGCCCGCCGGGCTCGCGCGCGTCCTGCGCGAGTTCCCCTGGGTCGCCGCCGTGCCGCTTACGGCGGCGGCGGAGCTCGCGGGGATGCATCCGGCGCACTTCGCGCGCGCGTTTCGCGCCCACGTCGGGCTGACGCCCGGCCGCTATCGGCGCCGCGAGCGCGTCCGCGCGGCATCGTGCCTGCTGCTCGACACACCGGCGTCGCTCGCCGAGATCGCGCACGCGTGCGGCTTTAGCGATCAGAGCCATCTGACCAACGTCTTCCGCGAGACGGCCGGCGTTCCGCCGAAGCGCTACCGCGGCGCCTTCGCGCGCTAAATTTTTCCAAGACGCGGTCGGCGAGCGGCGCTAGGATGCTGCCATGCCGGTTCTTCCGCTGCTGGCCGCCGCCGCGTTCATCGGCGCCGGCGCATCACCTCCGCCCGCATGCGCCTCGGCGCGCGCGCTCTTCGCCGGCGTCCGCGCGCACACGGGCGGCAAGGCCTGGGACACGGCGAAAGAGCTGGTCGCCGACGGCACCGGCTACGGCGAAGGCTTGCCGGGCCGCACGCATCTCGCGATCGACCTGACCAGCGGCGCCACCGCGACCACCGACGACCTCGGCATCGCGCAGCAGCGCATTATCTCGTCAGCCGGCGAGACGTGGAAGCAAGACGTCACGCAGGGCGTTCACCGGCTCGACGCGCCCGACGCGCGCGCGAAAGCACGGACCGACGCGTACCTCGCGCGCCGCGGCTACTTCCGGCCCGCGACGGATCCCGCGTCGTTCGCGTGTCTCGGCGACGTGGTCGAAGACGGCCGCGCGCTCCGCCGCGTGCGCATTACTCCGCGCGGCGGACGCGCCGTCACCGTGTGGGTCGATCCGGCGGCGTACGTCGTCGTGCGCACGCAGCAGCAGGCGCCGACGCACCTTGAAACCGTGCACTACGGCGCGTATCGCGCCACGGCCGGACTGCTGCTTCCCTATGAGATCATCGAAACCGGCAGTGCGCCGGAAGAGACGGTCTTGCGTTCCATCCACGCGTATCGCGTGCTGGCAGCCGCGAACCCCGGCGACTTCGCGCGCCCGCCCGATTCGGCGAATCAGCGCATCACCACCGGCGCAGCGTTCACGCAAGTGCCGACCGACGACGGCAGCGGCGCACCGGTCGTCGAAGCGTACGTCGACGGCCACGGGCCGCTGCCGTTCATCCTGGACACCGGCGGCCACGCGATCCTCACCGCCGGCGCGGCGAAACAGCTCGGACTCCTCGCGAAGGGCGGCGGCGTTTCGGGCGGCGCCGGTGAAGGGACGATCAGCGAACAGTTCGCGCGCGTGCGCAGCCTGCGCATCGGCGATGCGGAGATCAGCGATTTTCCGATGTTCGTGATCCCGTACGGCCCCGAGTTCTCGAATCGCGGCCCCGGCAAAACACCGCTGGCCGGGATCCTCGGACTCGAAGTGTTCGAGCGCTTTGCGGTGACGATCGACTACGGGCGGCACACGCTGCGGCTGCAAACGCCGCAAAGCTACGTTCCGGCCGCCGGCGACGTCGTGGTGCCGCTGCTGTTTCAGGACGACATGCCGCTTGCGTACGCGAGCGCCGACGGCGCGCGGGGGCTCTTCGGCGTCGACACCGGCAACAGCGGGCGGCCGTTCTTGTTCGGCGACTTCGTGCGGCACCACGGCTCGTTGCAGCGCTACGACGCCGGCGCGGCGTCGCAAAGCTTCGGGACCGGCGGGTCGGTTTCGTCGACCTCGCACCGCTTGCGAGACCTCGAGTTCGGCGGCCTGGTGATGCACAAGTTCGTGACCGACTTCGTCGTGCAGCAGAAGGGCTCGTTCTCGTCGCGCACCGAAGCGGGAAACATCGGTCATGACGTGCTGTCCCAGTTCACGCTGACGACCGACTACCGGCGCGGGCGCATGTACCTGCACCGCGAGCCCGGTGCGCCGCTGCCGGTCTATACCCGAACCGGCTTCGCCGGTGCCTCGCGTGACAAACAAGGGCGAATCGTCTTCGGAAGCGCGGTTCCCGGATCGCCGGTCGCCGAAGCGGGGCTGGTGAAAGGCGACGTGATCCTCACGCTCGACGGCATTCCGTCGCAAAGCATCACGCCGGCCCAGCTCTTCGCGCTTTCGCGCCGAGAGGTCGGCACGACGCTGCGCCTGACGGTGCAGCACGAGGGGGAGCAGCGCGAGGTCACGCTGATCCGGCGCGAGCTGCTGTGCAACGCCGGCGCACAGCCGTGCGGCGCCTGGATCAGCGCCGCGCGGTAGCGCAACGTTACGGGCGAGCGATGTGCCACACGCCGCCGAACGCGTTGACGCCGTCGCCGTTCGTTTGGCCGGCGGCCGTGTCGAACGCGAACGTGTAGAGCGCACGCGTCTTGTAGGCGAGCTGCGTCGAGCCGTCGCCGCGCACGAACGACGTCCACGGTGAGGGCAGCGTCGTGCCCGCGGCGACCGTGACGGGCGGCCAGTTCTGTGCGCAGGTTCCGCTGCAGGTCGAGGCGTTCGGGGTGCCGAGGTCGGCGTCGAACACGTACACCGTGCGGTTGTTGGAGTTGACGAACCCGGCGCTGCCGGCGAGCTGCATCGTCGCGAGCGGCTGGGTCGCGGGCGGGCTGGAAGGGTTGGACGGCGGCGGGCCGCCGTAGCCTCCGGTGGAGCCTCCGCCGCCGCACGCGGCGAGCGTGCTCGCGAGGAGCATCGAGGCGAAAAGCTGTCTGATCATGCCGCGACGCTATCTGCCCGGCGTGAAGCGCCGCTGAGCGCGCGCCTCGCGAAGTTTCAGGAAGTCCTCACCCGCGCACGCGCATGGGATCGCGCCGCCGCCGTGAAAGGGCGGCCCAGCCGTGCTTCCGTCCGACCTCGTCTGCTCGCGCGACCCCGAGCACCGGTTTTCGCCGGCGCAGCTGCACACGCTCTGCCCGCACGACGCGGCGCCGCTGCTGGTGCGCTATCCGCCGGCGTCTCTGCGCCGCGACGCGCTTGCGAGCCGGCCGTGGTCGATGTGGCGGTATCACGAGATGCTGCCCGTCGAAAACGTGACCGAAGCGATCACGCTCGGCGAGGGCGCGACGCCGTTGATCCCGCTGCCGCGGCTTGCCGCGAAGTTGCGATTCGACGGTGCGCTGTACGCGAAGGACGAAGCGCAGAACCCGACCGCTTCGTTCAAGTCGCGCGGCATGTCGGTCGCGGTGACCGCGGCGCGCCGGCTCGGCGTTCGGGCGCTCGTCGCGCCGAGCGCGGGCAACGCCGGCGGCGCGCTCGCCGCCTACGGCGCGCGCGCCGGGATTCCGGTGCGTGTGTTCGTGCCGCGCGACACGCCGCCGACGCTCGTCGAAGAGATGCGCACGTTCGGCGCCGGCGTCGAGCTCGTGGACGGGCTCATCGACGACGCGGGCCGTTCCGCCGCCGCCTACGCCGCCGAGACGGGCGCGTTCAACGTCGCGACGTTGCGCGAGCCGTATCGCGTCGAGGGGAAGAAGACGATGGCGTACGAGCTGGTCGAACGCCTCGGCGAGGTTCCCGGCACGATCGTCTACGGCACCGGCGGCGGGACGGGCGTCATCGGCATGTGGAAGGCGTTCGCCGAGCTGGAAGCGCTCGGATGGATCGGCTCGCAGCGCCCGAAGCTCGTCAGCGTCCAGTCCGAAGGCTGCGCGCCGATCGTGCGCGCGTTCGAATCCGGCGCGCAGACCGCAACGCGCTTCGAAAACGCGTCGACCGCCGCTTGGGGGATGCGCGTTCCGACCGCCCTCGGGGACCGCCTGATCCTGGCGGCGCTGCGCGCCTCCGGCGGCACCGCCGTCGCGGTCTCCGAGGCGTCGATCCGGGACGGCATGCACGCGCTGCGCGCCCTCGAAGGCGCCGACGCGTCCGAAGAAGGTGGTGCCACCGCGGCCGCGCTGCAGCACCTGATCGCGCAAGGCGCTGCGCTGCCGCCGCCGATCGTCCTTTTCAACACCGGCAGCGCGCTGAAGTACGCGCCGCGCGCGCAGGACTCGTAGCCCGGTTCAGCCGCTTTCGCGGTGAACCGGCCGCCGCGCGGCGACGCTCACGATGTCGAACACTAGCGCCGCTTCGGCGGCGGCGATCGTCGCGCCGATCGCCCAGTGGACGTGCAGCCCGGCGGCGACGAACGCCAGGATCGCCGCTGCCAGGTAGGTGGCCGCGACGCTGACCTCGACCCGTGCCGTCTCGCGGTTCGCCGCGAAGGCGCGCCGCAAGTTCAAGAACGCCGCCACGGCGGCGACCCCCAGCACCAGGACCGCGAAGAGACGGTTCCGCGCCAGCAGTTCGAGCACGATGTTGCCCCCCGCCGCGACCAGGATCGCAATGACGGTCAGCCAGGCGATCTCGGCGACGCGGCTGTCTTTCACGGCTCTCGACGGTTCCACGGGGCGGGCCGGACTCCGCCGTGGAAGGCGCCGCCGTGCCCACCGAGCTCAGCTCGCACAACCCCCGGCTCGTCCTCGTCCGCAACCTGCTCGCCCCGGCCGGCCGGCGCGAGCAGCAGCGCTTCATCGCCGAAGGGCCGACGCTGCTCGACGAGGCCGGCCGCAGCGGGCTGCACCCGATCGAGGTCTACGCGACCGGCAAAGGCATCGAGGCGGGCCGCACCTTCGTGGAGCGCTATGAAGCGGCCGGGATCCCGGTCTTTCGGGTGGCCGACCCGGCGTTCGCGCGCATCTCCGACGTGGCTACCGCCTCCGGGTTGCTGGGCGTCTTCGCCATGCCGCCCGGCACCGCCGAACACGTGGTCGCGCGTCCGGGCCGGGTGTTGCTGCTGGCCGGCGTCAACGATCCGGGGAACGCGGGGACGCTGGTGCGCTCGGCAGAGGCGTTCGGCGCGGCCGGGGTGCTGTTCGGCCGCGGCGGCGCCGACCCGTGGGGTCCGAAGGTCGTGCGCGCCGCGATGGGCTCGCTGTTTCGGCTTCCGGTCGCTTCGTGCGAGCCGGCGCAGGCGGTCGCGCTGGCGGCGGCGTCCGGGCGGCCGCTCGTCGCCGCCGACGTGGACGGCGAGGACCTGGCCGTCGTGGGGATTCCGCCGAACGCGATGATCGCCGTCGGCAACGAGCGGCGGGGGGTGCGGGACTGGCTGCCGAGTTGGGACCGGGCGGTGCGGATTCGCCAGCGGGAAGCAATCGAGAGTCTGAATGCGGCCGTCGCCGGCAGCATCGTCCTGTACGAGGCGGCGCGCTGTCAAGAGCTTTGTCAAGCCGCCGAAAAAGCCTGATCTGTCAAGACTTGGCGGCATAGTAGCGGGGTGTTATACTCACCCGTGCCGACGCGTCTTGCGCGCGCACCGAAGACAGGAGAGGGCACCGCCGACACACATGCGCACCTCCGACGTATTCTGGAAATTGTTTAGCACCACAGGCTCGATCAGCGCATACCTGATGTACCGGCACTTGCATCCCTCGCCCGCGAGTTAGCGGGCGGCGCGCCCAGCGCAGCGGGCGCGCGAGACCCCCGGAAAGATGTTCGTGACACGCCCGGTCCTCCAGGATCGGGCGTTCGCATTTGGAGTAAGTCGTGCGACAAGCCCAGGATGACAGAGAGGGAATGAGTCAGCTCGAACCGACCCTCGCGTCGCTGGCCGCGCGTTTCGACGAGGCGGTCCGAAGCGCGCCGGACGCCCGCGCCCTCGACGAGGTCCGCGTCGCCTTTCTGGGCCGCAGCGGCGAGGTGACGGCCGTGCGGCGCGGGATCGGCGCCCTGCCCCCCGGGGAGCGGCCCACCGCGGGAAAGGCCATCAACGCGGCGGTCGAGGCGATGGAGGCAAAGCTCGCCGCGGCGCAGGCCCGGCTCGAGCGCGCCGCGCTGGACCGCTCGCTCGAGGACACCATCGACATCACGCTGCCCGGCCCGCCGGCGAACGCCGGCGCGATCCATCCCGTCCGCCGCGTCGCGCAGGACGTCGCGCGCTACTTCACCCGGCACGGCTTCGCGGTCGTGCTCGGGCCGGAGATCGAGACCGACGCGAACAACTTCGACGCGCTCAACATCCCGCCCGATCATCCCGCGCGCGAAGGGCTCGACTCGTTCTACCTGCGGCCGGATCTGGTGCTGCGCACGCACACCTCGCCGATGCAGGTGCGCGCGATGCGCGCGCACGGCCCGCCGATCGCGATCATCGTCCCCGGCAAAGCGTACCGGCGCGACGCGAACGACGCGCGCCATCTGTTCATGTTCCACCAAGTCGAAGGGCTGATGGTCGGCCGCGGCGTGCACTTCGGCCATTTGAAAGGGATGCTGGTCGGGATGTGCCGCGCGCTGTTCGGGCCTTCGGCCGACGTGCGTTTCCGCCCCTCGTTCTTTCCGTTCACCGAACCGTCGGCGGAGATCGACGTGAAATGCCCGGCGTGCGAAGGACACGGCGGCGACTGCCGCACCTGCGGCGGGAGCGGCTGGATCGAGCTGGGCGGGAGTGGGATGGTTCATCCGAGCGTGCTGCGCGGCGTCGGCTACGATCCCGACCAAGTGACGGGCTGGGCCTTCGGCTGCGGCTTGGAACGGATCGCGATGAAGCGCCACGACATCAACGACATCCGCGCGATCGTCGAGAACGCGCCGGGCTTCGCGAAAGAGTTGGCATAGCGTGCGCGTTCCGATCGCGTGGCTGCGCGATTACGCCGATCTGCCCGCGAGCGCCGGCGACATCGTCGCGCGCTTGGCGACGTTAGGTTTTCCCGTCGACGAAGTCGAGACGCGCCCGCGCCTCACCAACGTCGTCGTCGGTCGCATCGCGAAGCTCGAGCGGCATCCGAACGCGGACCGCTTGCAGCTGTGCACGCTCGACGTCGGCGCGGAGAAGTCGCTGCTCATCGCCACCGCGGCGACGAACGTCGGCGCCGGGCAGACCGTCCCGGTTGCGCGAATCGGCGCCGAGCTGGCCGGCGGGTTGACGATCGCGCCGCGCAAAATGCGCGGCGTCGACTCCGAGGGGATGCTGATCTCCGCCGAAGAGATCGGTTTGCCGGCGGAGTGGTTCGAAGACGGGATCATGCAGCTGGAGCCCGACATTCCGCTCGGGACCGACGTGATCGCGCACTTCCGGCTCACCGAGCCGGTGCTCGAAGTCGACGTGACGCCGAACCGGCCCGACGCGCTCTCGATCGTCGGCTTGGCGCGCGAGCTGGCCGCCTCGTACGGCGTTCCGCTGCGCCAGCCTTCAACCGACGTGGAGTACGCCGGCGAGAGCGACGACGCGCGGGTGACGATCGAGACACTCGACTGCAAGCGCTTCGTCTACCAGCGCGTGCGCGGCGTGCAGGTGCGTCCGGCGAAGGCGTGGATGCGCATCCGGCTCGCGCTGGCCGGCCAGCGCCCGATCAACAACCTGGTCGACGTCTCGAACTTCGCGATGCTCGAAGTCGGTCAGCCGCTGCACTTCTTCGACTTCGACCACGTCGCCGGCAAACACTTGATCGTGCGCGACGCGCGCGCGGGCGAGCGCTTCGTGACGCTCGACGGTCAGGAGCGCGCGCTCGACCCGCGCGCGATCGTGATTGACGACGAAGACGGCCCGACCTCGCTCGCCGGCATCATGGGCGGCCTGCGCAGCGAGGTCGAACCGAACACGACGGAATTGCTGGTCGAAGCGGCGACCTGGACCGGCCCGCGGATTCGCCGCGCGTCGGTCGCGCTGAAGCTGCGCACCGAAGCGTCGAGCCGGTTCGAGAAATCGCTCCCGCTCGCGCTCTCCGACCTCGGCGCGGCGCGCGCGGCGTACCTTCTCGCGCAAGAAGGCGGACGCGTGTTCACGCCGTGCGCGGCCGGGAAGCGGGTCGCGGAGGCGGAGCCGGTGCTGCTGCGCGGCGGCGAGGTGGAACGGCTGCTCGGGTTCGCGGTGAGCGAAGCGGAGATCGAGCGCGCGCTGCGCTCGCTCGGGTTCAAGGTCTCGCGAGAGGGTGCGGATTTCGTCGTCACCCCGCCGTACTGGCGCGGCGACGTGCTGATCGCCGCCGACTTGGTGGAAGAGGTCGCGCGCGTGGTCGGCTACGACCGCGTCCGCGCCGACGTCCCGGCCGTCGCGCCGCAGGAGATCGACAGCGCCGCGTTCGAGCGCGAGAACGCGCTCGCGAACGCGCTGGCCGGGCTCGGCTACGACGAAGCGTTCTCGCTCTCGCTGCAGTCCGGCTCGGTCGCCGAGCGCTGGCGCGCGAGCGGGATCGCAATCGACGAGCCCGTCGAGATCCTGAACCCGCTCAGCGAAGAGCAGCGCTGGATGCGCTTCTCGCTCGCCCCGGCATTGCTGGAGTTCGCCGCGCGCGACCGCGCGGTGCGGCCGTACCGGGTGTTCGAGCTCGGCCACGTCTTCGCGCAAGCGCAGCCCGATCCGCAGGAAACCGTCCACCTCACCGCGCTGCACGCCGGAGGCGAGAGCGCCTTCGGGCGCTTGAAATCCGACGTCCTCGCGCTGCTGCGCCGGACCACCGGCGCCGAGGCGCGCGTCCGGCGCGGCGTGTTTCCGTCGCTGCACCCCGGCAAGACGGCGGCGCTGCACGCCGGCGAGACGCTGGTCGGCTACGTCGGCGTCATCGACCCGCGGCTCGCGCGCGCGTACGAAATCGCCGACACCACGGCGCTCGCGACGCTCTTCGTCGAGTCGCTGCCGCCGTACGTCGCGCCGAAATACGTGCCGCCCTCGAAGTTCCCGCCGGTCGAGCGCGACCTGGCGGTGATCGTTCCGCTCGACGTGCTTGCCGGCGATCTGGAAGATGCGGTGCGTGAAGAACCGCTGGTGCGCAGTGCCGCGGTGTTCGACGAGTACCGCGGTCCACAGGTTGGCGCGGGGAAGAAGTCGCTCGCGCTGCGCATCGTGCTGCAGAGCGACGACAAAACGTTGACCGACGAGGACGCCGACGCCGCGATGGCCCGAGTCGTGGCGACGCTGGGCGAGCGCCTCGGTGCGGTGATGCGCACGTGACCTGGCCCGATCTCGTGATCGGTGCGATCGCGCTGCTGTTCGCCCTCAAAGGCTGGAAGCGCGGGTTCGTCAAGGAGATCGGCGGCTTCATCGCGCTCGGCGCGGCGATCTGGGCGGCGCTGCACTACCCGGGGACGCTGGACGCCGTGATGCACGACTACTTCCACGTGAGCGAAGGGAGCGCGCACGTCGCCGGCATGGTGACCTTCGCGATCGTCGTCTACGTCGCGCTGCTGGTGGTCTCGGTCGTCCTCTCGGGCATCGCGCGGCTACCGGTGATCGGCCTCGGCAACGCGCTCGGCGGCGCCGCGATCGGGGTCGTCAAAGCGCTCATCGGCACGTGGGCGGTGCTGTACGTGGCGCTCTTCTTCCCGCTGACGACGGACCTGCGCAACGATCTGCGCGCCTCGCAGCTCGTCGCGCTGGTGACGTCCGAGAACCCGCAGATCGACGGCGCGGTGAAGAACACGATGCCGTGGTTCGTCCGCCCGCTCGTGCAGCCGCTCTTCGCCCGTCACCGGGTGTGACCAACCGCGCGCGCGTCGCACGACGAGTGTTTCCACTCCTTGTGCCAGTGCTTCACCAGCGCGAGCGCCTCGCCGGCGTCGTACCGGCCGCGAAGCTCGATCGCGTGACCTTGCTCTTCGGCGTACTCGCGCAGGAAGCGTTCGAGCTGCTCGAGCTCTTGCTGCGGCAGCTCGCCGATCGACTGACACTGATCGGTCGATGTCGCGATCCCCGCCATCGGCGCCGGACACGCCAGCAGCCGATCGTTGCGCACGCCGTCCTTCGCCATCTCGAACCCGCCGATCAGCCGCGCGCGCACGACGGTGAGCGGGAGGACCGGCTCTTCCATCATGAGCACGACGTCGGCCGGGTCGCCGTCGTCGGCCCGCGTCTGCGGGACGAACCCGTAGTCGTACGGGAACGAGAGCCCGCGCGCGAGCAGAAAGCGCAGCTCGAGCGCGCGGGTCTTCGGCTCGTACGCGTACTTGTAGCGCGACCCGCGCGGCGTCTCGACGACCACGCGCAGCTCGACGCCCTTGCGATCCCACGGGATCGCGGTCGGATCGCCGCTCATTCCGAAGTTATGCCGAGTAGGAGCTAGCTTCAAACATCGAGCAGATCAGCGTCTGATGGACCAATCGTCGCAACCGAATCTAGCGATCCACCATGTCTGCGGGCTGGACGAGCTTCACCGTGCGCCGCTCGCGTCGGCCGACCGCATCGTGTCGATCCTCGATCCCGGTGCGCCGCTCCCGTTCGAGCTTCGTTCGGTCGCAGTGCCGCTGTTGGTCCTCCGCTTCGAGGACGTCACGAACCCCGCGGACAGCCTGGCGCCGCAGCGCGCCGACGTCGAGCAGCTCGTCGCCTTCGACGCGGACGCGCGCGAGGAAGACCGCCTGGTCGTGCACTGCACCGCCGGAATCTCGCGCTCGACGGCCGCGCTGGCGATTCTGCTTGCCGCACGACACCCCGAGCTGAACGATGAAATTTTCGCCGCGATCCGCGAGATTCGCCCGACGGCATGGCCGAACGCGCTGCTCGTTGCGCACGGCGACGAGGCCCTCCGCCGCGGCGGTTCGCTGCGCGCGGCGCTCCGCCGTCACTATCAGTTCCAAGCCGAACATCCGGTGTACGGGCTGCTGTTCCGAGGCCTGACGCAGATCCCGGAAGATTAGCGCTCGAGATACCGCGTCAACGGCGCTTCGTAAAAACACATGCGTCGAGCGAGGTGCACCCGCGGGTTACCAGGGGCGCTTGCTTCTTGGCCGAAAAGAAGAGGTCATGGCCACGAAGCCTGCGCGCAACGGGGCGCAGAAGAAGGGTCCAGGCCGTATGTACGGCGGCCTTTCAGCGCTCGAGCGCAGGGCCGAGCGGCGGGAGCGGCTGATCGAGGCCGGGCTAGAGCTGTACGGGACCGTCGGGTTCGCGAAGACGACGATTCCGATGCTGTGCAGCGCGTCCGGCGTGACCGCGCGGCATTTCTATGAAGAGTTCGAGTCGCGGGAGGCGTTGCTTCGCGAGATTTACGACCGGATCGCCGCGAACGCGCTCGAGCGCGTCGTCGCCGCGCTGCGCGACACCGGCCGCGACGTGCGAGGCCGGATCCGGCACAGCAACGAGGCGTACTTCCGGTATCTGACCAGCGATCCGCGGCTGGCGCGGGTCTACGCGATCGAGGCGGTCGGGCTCAATCCCGAGCTGGAGACGCACCGCCGCGCGAAGCGCGAAGCGTTCGTGAAGAAGATGACCAAGGCGGCGCAGCGCGTCGACGAGCCGAGCGTCGACAGCCGGCTGCTCAGCGCCGCGATCGCAGGCGCCGCGCACGACTTGGTCCTCGAGTGGGTCGTCGCGACGCGGCGGCCCTCTGTCGAGAAGATGATCGACACGATCACGAACGTGTGGGTGCGGACGCTCCAACTGGATCGCGAGCCGGCGCTGCGATAGTCTGGCCGCCGTGCGACGCCGCACGGGCGGCGAGGTAGCGGTCGAGGTGATAGCCGGCATCGCCCAGCAGGCGCTCCACGATCGACATCCGCTTGAAGTAGTGGCCGACCTTGTACTCTTCGCTCATCCCGATCCCGCCGTGCAATTGGATCGCGTTCTGGCCGACGAAGCGGCCCGATTTCGCGATTTGCACCTTGGCGGCCGAGATGCCGCGGCGCCGGGCGACCGGGTCGGCGCGCTGCTCGTCGAGCGTCATCGCGGCGCGGTAGGCCATCGAGCGCGCCAGCTCGAGCTCGATGAACATCTCGGCCATGCGGTGCTGCAGCGCTTGGAACGAACCGATCGGGACGCCGAACTGCTGGCGCTGCTTCGTGTACTCGACGGTCGCTTCGAGCATGGTGCTCATCAAGCCGAGCCCTTCGGCGCACAGCGCCGCGGTCGCGTGATCGAGCCCGCGCTCCAGCAGCGCCAGCCCGCCGCCGAGCGGCCCGAGCAGCGCGGACGACGCGACGCGCACGCCTTCGAACCGCACGTTCGCGACGTCCCCACCGTCTTCGGCCGCATACGGCTCGCGCGCGATCCCGGTTGCGCCGGCCGGCACGGCGAACAGGGAGATCTCATCGCCGGTGCGCGCCGAGACGATCAGCGTGTTCGCCGTCGACGGGTCGAGCACGCGCACTTTCTCGCCGGTGATGACGTAGTCGTCGCCGGCGCGCACGGCGCGCGTTGCGACCGCCGCGGGGTCGTACCGCGCATGCGGCTCTTCGTACGCGACCGCGAAGCGCTCCTCGCCTTCGACTAAGCGCTGCAGCTCCTCGGTGCGCTCCGCCGCGCGCAGGATCGTGCCGGCGAACACGGCTTGCGCGACGTACGGCGAGACGACGAGGCCGCGGCCGAACTGTTCCATCACCAGCAGCGTCTCGAGCGGTCCGCCGAAGCCGCCCAGCTCCTCGGGCGCGCCGATCGCGAGCCAGCCCAGCTCGGCGAACTGCGCCCACTTGTCGGTGCCGGCGTGCTCGCCTTGGGCGAAGCGCGCGACGCTGTCCTTGATGAGAAGCTGCTCGGGGGTCAGCGTGAAGTCCATCGATCTATCCTAACGGCGAACGCGGTCGATCAAAGTTTGAGGATGCGCTTGGCGATGATGTTCTTCTGGATCTCGTTGGAGCCGGCGTAGATCGACGTCTTGCGGTAGTTGAAGTACCGCGGCGCGAGATGCCGCTCGGCGTACGGGCCGAGCGCGTCGAGCGCGAGCTCGCTCAGCGCCTGCTGGATCTCCGTCCCTTTGATCTTCAGGATCGACGACTCCGGACCGGGCCGCTTCCCGGCCGACTCCGCGGCGAGCGTGCGCAGCTCGGTGAAGGCGAGCGCTTCGAGCTCGATCTCGACCTGCGCGATCCGCTCTTCCAAGCGCTGGTCGTCGATCTTGTTCTGCGCGATGAGCTCGTGCAGCGCTTCGAGCTGCTGGTGGCAGCCCGCGATGCCGGCCGTCCCGGTCCGCTCGTGCTCGAGCAAGAACTTGGCGTACGTCCAGCCCTCGCCCTCGCGTCCGACGAGGTTCTCGACCGGCACCTCGACGTTCTCGAGGTGGACTTCGTTGATCTCCTTGCCGCCGTCGATCGTCTCGATCGGGCGCACCGTCACGCCCGGCGTTCGCATGTCGACCAGGATGAACGAGATGCCTTCCTGCTTCTTCGCCTGCGGGTCGGTGCGCGCCAGCACGAAGATCCAGTCGGCCCACTGCGCGGCGGTGATCCACGTCTTCGTTCCGTTGATCACGTACGTGCCGGCGTGCTTCTCGGCGCGGGTCGCTAGCGAGGCGAGGTCGGAGCCGGCGCCCGGCTCGGAATAGCCCTGGCACCAGAACTCCTCGCCGCTGTGGATCTTGGGCAGGTACCGCGCGCGCTGCGCGTCGTTGCCGAACTCGATGATCACCGGCGCGACCATCTGCAGGCCGAACGGCATCAGCCGCGGCGCCCAACCGTAGCTGGTTTCCTCCTGGAAGATGTGGCGCTGAACCGGAGTCCAGCCGGTTCCGCCGTACTCCTTCGGCCAGCCGGGCGCAACCCAACCCTTCTCGTGAAGAATCCGGTGCCAGCGGTAGTAGTCGTCCTTGACGAGATGGTCGCCCGCCTGCACCTTGCGGCGGACGTCCGCCGGCAGACGGGTCGCGACGAACTCGCGAACCTCGTCGCGGAACGCGAGCTCGTCGGGACTGAACGCTAGATCCATCGGATTCCTCTTCCTTGCTCGCTCGAACGGAAAGAGACAAACGTGTTATTCGACATGACCGGCCGGGTCGCCCTCATCACCGGCTCCTCGCGCGGGATCGGCCGCGCGATCGCCGAGCGGATGGCCGAGGCCGGGGCCAAGGTGGTGATATCCAGCCGGAAGGCCGGCGCCTGTGAGGAGGTTGCGGCCGGTATCCGCGCGCGCGGCGGGAGCGCGATCGCGCACGCTGCGAGCATTTCCGACAAAGCCGCGCTGCAGAGCTTGGTCGACCGCACGCTGGCCGAGTGGGGCCGGATCGACGTGCTCGTCTGCAACGCGGCCGTGAACCCGTATTTCGGCCCGCTGCTGAGCATCAGCGACGAAGCGTTCGACAAGATCATGGCGAGCAACGTGCGCAGCAACGTGTGGCTGTGCTCGATGGTGATCCCGGGCATGGCGGAGCGCGGAGGCGGATCGGTGATCGTCATCTCGAGCATCGCGGGCGTCAAAGGCAACCAGCATCTCGGCGCGTACGGGATCTCGAAGGCCGCCGACCTCCAGCTCGTGCGCAACCTCGCCGTTGAATGGGGTCCGAAGAACGTGCGCGTGAACGCGATCGCGCCGGCGATCGTTCGCACCGACTTCGCGCGCAAGCTGTGGGAAGATCCCGACGTCTACGCGAGCGCGACGCGCGCCTATCCGCTGCGCCGCATCGGCGAGCCCGACGAGGTCGCCGGCCCGGCGGTGTTCCTCGCCTCGAACGCCGGCTCGTTCGTGACCGGCACCGTGCTGATGGTCGACGGCGGCATGACGATCGGCGGCGGCAACGAATAGTGCCTGTTTAAGCGACGTCGAACAACGCCGCTGCACCTTGGCCACCGCCCACGCACATTGTGACTACGACACGCTTCGCGCCGCGGCGTTTTCCTTCGATCAGCGCATGGCCGGCGAGCCGCGCGCCGCTCATCCCGTATGGATGGCCGATCGAGATCGCGCCGCCGTCGACGTTGAACTTCTCTAACGGGATGCCGAGCCGCTCGCGGCAGTACAGCGCTTGCACCGCGAACGCTTCGTTGAGTTCCCACAGATCGACGTCGTCGATGCCGACGCCGAACCGTCCGAGCAGGATCGGAATCGCGAAGATCGGCCCGATGCCCATCTCGCCCGGCTCGCAGCCGACGACGACCATCCCGCGGTAGAACCCGAGCGGCTCGATGTTGCGCCGCTCGGCGAGCTTCGCGTCCATCACCACGCACGCCGACGCGCCGTCGGAGAGCTGGCTCGCGTTTCCGGCGGTGATGTTCGTTCCCGGACCGCGCACCGGCTCCAGCTTCGCCAATCCTTCGAGCGTCGTGTCGGGCCGGTTTCCTTCGTCTTTCGTCAGCACGACGTCTTGATGGCTCACGGCGCCCGTCTCTTTGTCGACGAGCGCTTTGCGGCTCGGCAGCGGGACGATCTCCTTGTCGAACCGTCCCGCGGCTTGCGCGGCGGCGGTGCGCTGCTGGCTGATCAGCGCGTACTCGTCCTGCCGTTCGCGGCTGATCCCGTACTTCTCCGCGACGAGCTCGGCGGTGTCGATCATCGGCCAGTACAGCTCGGGCTTGTGCGCCTCGATCCACTCGTCGCGCAGATGATCGCGGTTGGTCGACGGCTGCACCAAGCTGATCGACTCCAAGCCGCCGGCGACGAGCGCGGGGACGCCGTCGACGATCACCCGCTGCGCGGCGAGGCTGATCGCCTGCAGGCCGGAGCTGCAGAAGCGGTTGATCGTCGCGCCGGCGGTGGTGACCGGCAAACCGGCGCGAATCGCGGAGATGCGCGCGATGTTGTGGCCGGTCGCGCCCTCGGGGACGGCGCAGCCCATGATCACGTCCTCGATCTCGCCGGGCTCGACGCCGGCGCGCTCGACGGCGTGCCGGATCACGTGACCGCCCATCGTTGCGCCGTGCGTGTCGTTGAACGCGCCCCGGAAGGCTTTGCCGATCGGCGTGCGCGCCGTCGAGACGATCGCCGCCTCACGCATGAACGGCGGTTCCTTTCCAGGTGCCGAACGTTCCGCCGCGCGCCGCCAGCTCGCGCAGCAGCGGCGCCGGCGCCCACACTTCGCCGTGCGCGCGCTCGAACTCGAGCATCGCGCCGACGATCGTCTGCAAGCCGATCGAGTCGGCCCAGCGCAGCGGCCCGCCGCGCCACGCCGGGAAGCCGTAGCCGTAGACCCACACCACGTCGACGTCGCCCGGCCGCGCGGCGATTCCCTCATCGAGAATCTTCGCGGCTTCGTTGACCAGCGGGTACATGCAGCGCTGCAGGATCTCGTCGTCGCCGATCGCGCGCCGCTCCACGCCCGCTTCGCGCGCGCACGTCGCGATCACCTCGTCGACGAGCGGGTCGGGGATCGGCGTGCGGTTCCCGCTCTCGTAGCGGTAGTAGCCGGCGCCGGTTTTCTGCCCGTAGCGGCCCAGCTCGCACAACGCGTCGGCGACTTTGGAATACCGCCCGGACGGCGGCTTCTCGGCGTGGCGGCGCTTGCGAATTCGCCAGCCGACGTCGAGCCCGGCGAGATCGCCCATCGCGAACGGTCCCATCGGGAAGCCGAACTCCTTGATGACGCGGTCGATCTGCTGCGGCGCCGCACCTTCCTCGAGCAAGAACGAGGCCTCGCGCGTGTAGGTGTAGAGCATGCGGTTGCCGATGAAGCCGTCGCAGTTGCCGGCGACGACCCCGACCTTCTTGAGCTGCTTGGCGATCCCGAGCGCGCGCGCGATCGTCTCCGGCGAGCTCCGCGCGCCGCGCACGATCTCGAGCAGCTTCATCACGTTTGCCGGGCTGAAGAAGTGCATCCCGACCACGTCCTGCGGCCGCGCGGTAACGCCGGCGATCGCGTCGACGTCGAGCGTCGAGGTGTTCGTCGCGAGCACGGTGCCGGGGCGCGCGATCGCGTCGAGCTTGCGGAAGACCTCCTGCTTGATCGGCATCTCTTCGAAGACCGCTTCGATCACCAGGTCGACGTCCGCCGCCGCGTCGAGCGAGGTGCCGTACGAGATGCGCGCCAGCCGCGCGTCCATCTCTTCTTTTGAAAGTTTTCCCTTGGAGTGCGTCGCGTTGTAGTTCCCCGCGATGATCCCGCGCGCGCGCTCGACCGCTTCCGGCGCGAGATCGACGAGCGTCACGCGCACGCCCGCGTTCGCGCACGACATCGCGATCCCGGTCCCCATCGTTCCGCCGCCGATCACCGCCGTCGTCCGCACCGCGAACGGCGGCGGAACGCTGCCGTCGGGCAGCTTCGCCGCTTCGCGCTCGGCGAAGAAGAGATGGAGCCGCGCCTTCGACTGCTCCGAGCCGAGCAGCTCGACGAACCGCTCGCGCTCGCGCGCCAGCCCTTCGGCGAACGGCACGTCCATCGCGTCGGCGACGCAGTCGATCGCGCGGTGCTCGGCGAGCCCGCCGCGCGCCTCCGGCTGCGCGCGCCGGCGCGCTTCGGCGATCGCCGTGTCGTCCGGCCGCGGGATCATCGCGCTGACGCGACGGCGCGCCGACCCGGCCAGCCCGGCGGCGAACTCCGTGGCTGCCGTCAGGACATCGCCCTCGGCGAGCGTGTCGACCAAGCCGAGCTCCTTCGCGTGCGTCCCGTCGACCGGCTCGCCGCTCAGGATCAGCTCGAGCGCGGCCTTCGCGCCGATCAGCCGCGGCGCGCGCTGCGTGCCGCCGGCACCAGGGAGCAGCCCGCGCTTGATCTCCGGAAACGCGAGCTTCGCGGCGGGCGCCGCGACGCGGTAGTCGCACGCCAGCGCGACCTCGAGCCCGCCGCCGAGCGCGTTCCCTTCGAGCGCGGCGACGACGGGCTTCGGCGAGGCCTCGAGCGCGTCGATCAGATCGCGCGTGTTCGGCCGGGGCGGCGGGCTCTGGCCGAACCCTTTCATGTCGGCCCCGCCGCTGAAGCTTCCGCGCGCGCCGGTCAGCACGAGCGCGGTGACGGCGGGATCGCTAAGCGCGGCCTCGAGCGCGGCCAGGACTGGCCCGATCGCGTCGGGTCCGAGCGCGTTGACCGGCGGGTGGTCGATGGTGAGGACCGCGACGCCCTCGCGGGATGCTGTCGGCACTGCGCTATCTCCGGGTCCAGTTCAAGGGAAAACTGAACTTGACGCGCCCGCGCCGGGACGTCCTCCCCGAACGGCGCATTTTCGAAGGCCGGGTACAAGCTCGCCGTGGCGATCCAACGCTCCGCCGCCGAATTTCTCCCGCCCAAGCACACGCTCAAGGCGCTGCGCGAGGCGGCCGCGCACTGCCGCGGCTGCGAGCTCTACAAGTACGCGACGCAAACCGTCTTCGGCGAGGGCAAAGCGCGCGCGGGCGTGATGCTGGTCGGCGAGCAGCCCGGCGATCAGGAAGACAAACAGGGACATCCGTTCGTCGGCCCGGCTGGAAAGCTGCTGCACCGCGCGATGACCGAAGCCGGGCTCGACGCGAGCGACGCGTACGTCACCAACGCGGTGAAGCACTTCAAGTTCGTCGAGCGCGGCAAACGCCGCATCCACGCCACGCCGAAGACGATCGAGATCCGCGCGTGCGAGCCGTGGCTCGAAGCGGAGATCGCGGCCGTGCGCCCCAAGATCGTCGTCGCGCTCGGCGCGACGGCGTCGCAAGCGCTGCTCGACCCGAAGTTTCGTCTGACGCAGCACCGCGGCGAAGTGCAGACGTCGGCGACGGGATTGCACGTTCTGGCGACCGTGCATCCGTCGGCGATCCTGCGCGCCCGCGACGACCAATCGCGGCACGCCGAGTACGCCGCGTTCGTCGAGGACCTGCGGATCGTCGCGGGACTGCTCGCGGCGTAGCGCGCGGGGCTGCCGGGTAGAGAACAGCGTGCAGCCGGAGACGTCGAGCGCGATCCCTCAGCCGCCGCGCAGCAAAGAGCAGCGCTCGCTCGAGATCGTCTCGACGCTCGCGCGGCACGGCATCGGCGTCGTCGGCGAGCATTTCGGCCAGGACGGCGAGGAGCGCGACCGCTCGCGCGCGGAGCACGTGCGCAAGGCGTGTGAAGAGCTCGGCCCGGTCTTCATCAAGCTCGGCCAGATGCTCTCGGCGCGCGGCGACTTGCTCCCCGAAGCGTATCAAAAAGAGCTGGCGAAGCTGCAGGACGACGTTCCGCCGCTCCCGGCCGACGCGATTGCCGAGGTGGTGCGCGAGTGCTTGGGCGCGTTGCCCGAGCAGATCTTCGCCTCGTTCGACCGCGAGCCGCTCGCGAGCGCGTCGATCGGCCAAGTGCACGCGGCGCGCTTGCACGACGGCCGCAGCGTCGTCGTCAAGGTGCGCAAGCCGGGCGTCGAAGAGATCGCGAACGCCGACCTGGAGATTCTCTCCGACCTCGTGAAGACGTGGTCGCCGCGCTTTCCCGTGCTTGGGGAGTACGACGCGCAAGGCGTGCTGCGCGAGTTCAGCGACTCGCTGCGCGCCGAGATGGACTACCGCCGCGAAGCGGCGAACGCGCGCTTCTTCCGCACGTTCTTCGCCGGGGAACGCGGCTTTTCGATCCCCGCCGTGATCGGCGAGCATTCCGGCGCGTGCGTCCTCACGCAAGAGCGAATCGTCGGCCGGAAGGTCAGCGAGCTCGCCGGCCTCACCAAACGGCGGCGCGCGACGCTCTCCCGGCGCATCGCGCGGTTCATGCTGGAGCCGGCGTTCGGGCAGGGCCTGTTCTACGCCGATCCGCACCCCGGCAATCTGCTGATCGAGGACGGCGCGCTCGGCGTGGTCGATTTCGGGATGGTCGGGCGCCTCACGCCGGAGGCGCGGCGGCGCGTCGCCGGGATCTTTCTCGCCATCGGCCGCCGCGACGCGGAACGGCTGACCGATCGCCTCATCGACGTCACCGCGCCGACGCACCCGATCGACCGCCCGCTCATCGCCGGCGAGATCGAACGGCTGCTGGAGCGCTACGTCGACGTCTCCTTCGACGAGGTGCCGCTTGCGAACGCGCTCGGCGAGCTGCTGCACCTGCTGCGCCGGCACCGGCTGCGGCTGCCGGCGAATCTCGCCCAGCTCTTCAAAGCGCTCATGATGTGCGAAGCGATCTTGCAGACCGTCGATCCCGAGGCGAGCCTGACGGACTACCTGGAGCCGCTCGCCGACAAGCTGATCTACGAAGGTGTCGCGGGCGGCGACGCGATGGCCGACCGCTTGCGCGACTCCGCGCTGGACGCCGCCGAGCTCACCATCGAGCTGCCGCGCCGGATCGATCGCGTGCTGAACGAGGTCGAGCGCGGCAACCTGCGCGTCTGGGCGCGCATCGACGACGTCGAGCCGCTGATGCGCCGCTTCGAGCGCACCGCCGAGCGCGTGAACGCGACGGTGCTCGCCGCCGCGTGCATCGTCGCGCTCGCGATCGTGCTGCAGTTCTATCGGCCGTCGGGCTGGCAGCAGTGGATCGCGGTGCCGTTCTGGATCGGGATCACCGCCGTGATCGTCGCCGTGGTGCGGATGCTCGTGGCGCTGCGCCGCTGATTCAGTAGCCGAGATACGACTGGCGGACGCGGTCGTTCTTCACCAAGTCCTTGCATGCCCCGGCCAGCGCGACGCGGCCGGTCTCCAGGACGTAGGCGTGGTGCGAGGCGGCGAGCGCGACGGTCGCGTTCTGCTCGGCGACCAGGATCGTGATCCCGTCCTGCTCGTTGATCGTGCGCAGCAGGGCGAAGATATCTTGCACGATCTTCGGGCCGAGGCCGAGCGACGGCTCGTCGAGGAGCAGCAGCTGCGGGCCGAGCATCAGCGCGCGCGCGATCGCGAGCATCTGCTGCTCGCCGCCGCTCAGCGTGCCGGCCGGCTGGTTCTTGCGCTCGGCGATCCACGGAAAGTACGTGCAGACGCGGTCTTGGCGCGCGCGCACGGCCTTGCGGTCGCGCTCGACGTACGCGCCGAGGACGAGGTTCTCCCACACCGTGATGCTGCTGAGCGTCCCGCGTCCTTCCGGGACGTGGGCGATCCCCAGCCGCGCCGCGTCTTCCGGCGAGCCGCTCAAGGAGCGGCCGGCGAAGCGCACTTCGCCGCTCGTTTTGATTGCGCCGGTCAGCGCGCGCAGCGTGCTCGTCTTGCCCGCGCCGTTCGCGCCGAGCAGCGCGACGATCGCGCCGCGCTCGACGATGAGATCGACGCCGTGCAGCGCCTCGATCTCGCCGTAGCTCGCGCGCAGTCCGCGCGCTTCGAGCAGCGCGCCGTTCGACGGCGCCGCACCGTTAGACGGTGCCAAGGTACGCCTCGATGACGACCGGGTTCGCGCGCACCGCCTCGGGCGGTCCGTCCGCGAGCTTCTTGCCCGACGCCAGCACGACGATGTGGTCGGAAACGCTCATCACCAGCGCCATGTGGTGCTCGACCATCAAGATCGTCGTCTCGAACTCCACCGCGACGCGTTTGACCAGCGCGCCGAGCGCCGCGACTTCTTCGTGGCTCAAGCCCGCGGCCGGCTCGTCGAGGAGCAGCAGCTCCGGCTTCGCCATCAGCGCGCGCGCCAGCTCGACCGTCTTGCGCGTTCCGAACGGCAGCCCGCGCACCGGCCGGCGCGCGACCGCCGCGAGCTCGAGCCGCTCTAGGATCTCCATCGCTTCGCTCGTGGCGCCGGCTTCGTAGTTCCACGCCGCGGCGCCGTTGGGGAAGCGCGCGTGGCCGCCGACGAGCACGTTCTCGAGCGTCGTCATGTGGTCGAACAGCGCGACGTTCTGAAACGTGCGCGCGATGCGCCGGCGAGCGATCCGCTGCGGCGGGCACCGCAGCAGATCCTCGCCCTTGAACAGAATTGCGCCGGAGGTCGGCTGATAGAGCCGGGTGATGCAGTTGAAGCAGGTCGTCTTGCCGGCGCCGTTCGGCCCGATCAATCCGGTGACGTGGCCTTCGGCGACGTCGAAGGACACCTCGCTGAGCGCGGTGATCCCGCCGAACCGGATCGTCAGATCGCGAACCGAGAGCAGCGCCGGCACGCAGCCTTACTTCTCGGCCATCGTGAGCGCGCGCGTGTCGACCAGCACGCCCATCGGCGACCAATCCGTCCCGAGCCACTTCGCCGCGATCATCTGCGTGATCGGGTAGCGGAAGTTCGGCGAGGTGCGGATGACCACGCCCGGATACGCCAGCGGGTTGTCCCGCTCGTTCAGGTGCGTCGCGATCTCCATGACCTTCTTGCGTGTCAGGTCACGGCCGGCGCGCTTGAGCACGTCGACCATCGTGTACCCGATCGAGACGCCGTACAAGTAGTTGCCGTCGTCCTTGTCGGCGCCGGGCAGATACTTGCTCATGACCTCGTCGTACCACTTCATCCCGGCGTCGCCGGCGTACCGCGCGTGGTTCGCGGGGTCTTTGAGATAGATCGTGCTGATGACCCCGGCGACCGCGGACGGTCCGCCGGCCTTCGCGGCGGCCTGCATGAACGGCACGGCCGCGGAGACGTTGTTCAAGTAGGTCACCGGGTGCCACGACTGCTGCGCCGCGAGCACCATCGCCTGGATCGCGAACTTCGGCGTCGCGAAGATCATGAACGTGTCGGCGCCCGACGCCTTGAGCGTCGCGATCTGCGAGCCGACGCTCGGATCGGTCGTCTCGTACGAAGCCATCTTCACGATCATGTTCTGGTGCGAGCCGAGCCCGCGCTTGAGGCCTGCGTTGTAGTCCTCGCCGTAGTCGTCGTTCTGGTAGAGGACGCCGATCTTCGCCTTGGGATGGTTCTGCAGAATGTCTTTGGCGTAGAGGATCGCCTCGGCCTGATAGTCGGGCTGCCAGCCGATCGTCCACGGGAACTTCTGGTAGTCGTGACCCCACGTCGACGCGCCGGTCGCGACGAACAGCTGCGGGACGCCGTTCTGGTTGAGATACGGGCGCAGCGCCGTGTTCACCGCGGTCCCCAGCGTGTCGAAGATCGCGAAGACCTTGTCCTGCTCGACCATCTGGTGCACGAGCTGCACCGCCTGCGGCGGGCTGTAGCCGTCGTCCTTGTCGATGTACTTGATCTTGCGGCCGTTCACGCCGCCGTGATCGTTCACCCAGCTGAAGTAGGCCGTGATCCCCTTGCCGATGTTTCCGTAGGCCGAGGCGGGACCGCTGTACGGATGCGTCCCACCGAGCAGGATCTCGGTATCGGTGATTCCGGGATCGGCCGCCGCAGCCGGTGCGATCGTGCCGCCGGTGACGGCCAGCGCGAACGCCGCTGCGAAGATACCGATCGTGGCTTTTCTGACAGGCGATGTCATCCTTACCTCCGACTGCGCTACTCGCGCGTTTGTGGACTGGCCGCTACCGGAGCGGCGGGTGTGGTCGACGACTCGAGCGCCGGCGGCGACGGCGCGTTTCGGATGCGCTGGGCCAGCCGCATCACGCCCCCGACGATCCCGTCGGGGAGGAACATCATGACGAGGATGAGCGCGACGCCGTAGACCACGCTCGGCGCCGCGGCGTTGATCTGCTGCGCCACCAGCGGGAGAAACTCCACCACGAGCCCGCCGACCAGCGCGCCCCACGGCGTCGTGATGCCGCCCAGGACCGCGCCGATCAACAACGTGATCGAGAGCGCGAACGTGAACGTGTCCGGGCTGACGTACGCGGTCGGAATCGCCAGGAAACAGCCCGCGATCCCGGCCAGCACCGCGCTCCAGCCGAACGCCGCGGTCTTGTAGAAATACGGGTTGACGCCGAACGAGATGGCGGCGACCGGGTTGTCGCGCAGCGCGCGCAGGGCGCGCCCGAACTTGCCGCGCACCAAAAGCGCCGACGCCAGAAAGACGGCGCCCGTCACCGCCCAGGCGACGTAGTACAGCCAGTGCTGCCCGTCGAGCGGCACGCCCGCGGGCGCCTGCACCGGATCGAGCGACATCCCGCCGAAGCCGCCGGTGATCGACTTGTAGTGCTTGAGGAACGACGGCGTCGCGACGGCGAGCGAGAACGTGGCCAGCGCGAGGTAGACGCCGGCGAGCCGCAGCGCGACCAGCCCGATGAGCAGTCCCGCGATCCCGCTCGCGAGCGCGGCGAGCGGGACGCCGATCCAGTACGGTACGCCGGCGCTGTGCGCGAGGATCGCGACGACATAGCCGCCCAGCGCCATGAACGCACCGTGGCCGAGCGAGATCTGACCGTTCAGCCCCGTCAGAACGACCAGTCCGAGGATCGCGATCGCGTACGCGGCGACGTAGATCAGATCGAAGACGAGAAACGACGGGACGATCAGCGGCAGGACCGCGATCAGCACGACCGCGACCGCGACCCGCAGCTGCATCCCGGCGCTCGCGCTCATCTAAACGCGCTGCACCGTCGCGCGCCCGAACAGGCCCGAGGGGCGCACCATCAGCACGAGGACGATGATCGCCAGCGCCGCCGCCAGCCGCAGCTCGTTCCCGATCGCCTCGACGTACGTTCCGAGCAGGTTGATCACGACGCCGAGCACCAGCCCGCCGACGACGGCGCCGATCGGGCTCTCGATCCCGCCGAGGACCGCCGCCGCGAACGCGTAGACGATCACGCTCTGCATCATGTTCGGGTCGAGGAAGACGACCGGCGCGACCATGATCCCGGCGATCGCCCCGACGACCGCGGCGAGCCCCCAGCCGAGCGCGAGCATCCAGCCGACCCGGATGCCGAGCACGCGGCTCTGCTCCGGGTAGATCGCCGCCGCGCGCATCGCCAGCCCCAGCTTCGTCTTCTGGAAAAACAGCGAGATCAGCCCCAGCGTGAGCAGCGAGACGGCGATGATCCCGACGTCTTGCGCGCTGAAGCCGACGCTGCCGATTCGGATCGGGTCGGTCGGAAACGGGCTCGGAAACGCCTTGACGATGTAGCCCCAGAACCAGCCGGCGAGACCGTTGATCGCGATGAACAGCCCCAGCGTCACGATGACCAGCGTCAGCTGGTTGGCGCGCTCGACCGGCCGCACCACGACGCGCTCGAGCAGGACGCCGAGCACGAACGCGATCACGATCGTGACGACGAACGCCGCCGTCCACGACAGTCCCATCTGCATCAGCTGCCAGGCGACGTAGGTGGTGAACATCGCCAGCTCACCCTGCGCGAAGTTGATCACGCCCATCGCGCGGTAGATCAGCACGAGCGCCAGCGCCATGCTCGCAAAGATCGAACCGGTCGCCAGACCGCTAACGATTTGCTGAGCTAGGTCGTGCAAAAGCTCTCGCCTCCTGGGGACGCATCAGTAGTCCGGCGTCAAACCGGCGCGGGCCGCACCGTCGGGAAAAGTGCTTCGTCACACGGGAGCTTTCCTTTGGTCGCAAAATGCGGCCGAGGGCATCGGCCACCACAAGGGTCGACATCACTGTCCTCAATGCAGTATGCTTGGAAGACAGTATGCGTCCAGGACAGCATTTCGTCGGCCGAAACCGCGAGCTCGAAGCACTCGCCGGAGCGTATGACGCTCCCGGTGGGCAGCTTGTATTGCTCTATGGCCGGCGACGCATCGGCAAGACGTACTTGCTCCAGCGCTTCTCCGAAGAGCGCCGCACGGTCTTCTATCAAGCAACTCGCCAAGCGGCTCAAGTCGAGCTCGCGGCGTTTAGTAGGGAGGTCGAGGGGGCGCTCGGGCCGTTCCCCGTACCAGGAGCATTCGCGTTCAGAACTTGGGAAGAAGCGCTCGACTATCTGACCAGCCACGCAAGCCGTGAGCGGCTCGCCGTCATCCTCGACGAGTTCCCGTACCTTTGTGATTCGACGCCGGGGCTACCCTCGCTCATTCAGCGCTGGTGGGACCGGCAAGGGCGCACGTCGCGCATTCTGCTCATCTTGTGCGGCTCAGCGCAAACGTTCATGACGGAGCTGGACTCCGGATCCGCGCCGCTGCATCAGCGCTTCACCAAGAAAATCGCGCTTGGACCGCTGTCGTATCGCGAAGCCGCTGAGTTCGTCCCGTCCCTATCACCTGCCAACCGCGCTCGCGTCTACGGCGTACTCGGGGGCACGCCGCTGTACCTCAAGGAATGGCGAGCCGAACAAAGCCTCCGTGACAATCTAATCGTCCTCTTCGGCGATCCCGCCAGCATGCTCGTCGACTCGGCGCGGCTCGTACTGCACACCGACCTCGGAGATTCAACCGCCTCGTACCGCGCGCTCAGCGCCATCGCCGGCGGCGACACGCGCAGAAACGAGATCTTACAGAAGGCGAAGATTACAAATGAACGCGTACTCGTCCGGCTTGAAGAGCTAAAGCTCATTACAAAGCGCGTCCCAGTCACCGAAGGTGCGAGCTCGCGCCGCGGATTTTTTGTCGTGACCGATCCGTATTTTCGGTTTTGGTTCCGCTATGTCGAACCACATCGCGCTTCGATCGATCGGGGATTCGGCGAGCAGCTGATCGACGAGGTCATCGTGCCCGAGCTCGACAACCACATGGGCGGCGTATTCGAAGACATGGCGCGCGACTTCGCAGTGCAATTGGTCGCTCAGCGAGAGCTTCAGGGAATCGACATCGGCTCTTGGTGGTCGAGCGATGGTGACCACGAAATCGATATCGTAGGCATCGGACGCAAGAAGCCGACGTTCATTGGAACGGTAAAATGGCGCAACGCCGCACTCGGCCGTGAAGTATACAAGAACCTTGCCGACCATGCGAGAGCGCTCGGCGTAGACGAGTCGATTCCGTGGCTGATGGTCGGACGCGGCGGCGTCGAAGCGACGCTCATTCACGCCGAGCCGCACGTCCGAGGCTATTCGATTGGCAACCTCTACGAATGACGGCGAGAACGATTCAACATGGCCCTAATTTTTCGCGGACTCCCCGTCTCGTCAGGACCATCGATTCTGCCCGAACGGGGCTCACACCGCAGCCGGTTGTTCCGCTTCGAGGAAGACTTTCAGGGCGGCTTGGACGCCGGTGCCGGCGCGAATCGGGGCGCCGGCTTCGAGCAGCGCGATCTCGAGTGCGCCGAGCGCGCCGAGGACGTCGGTTTGGGTCAGATCGCCCATCGTCCCGATGCGGAGGATCTTTCCCTTGAGCTCTTTCTGGCCGCCGCCGACGACGACGCCGCGCGACTCGCGCAGGTTCGTGCGGATCGCGTCGCCGTCGATTCCGTCCGGCACCTTCACGGCCACGACGGTCGGCGAATGTGCGCCGTCCCGCGAGTACAGCTCGAGCCCGAGCGCCTGCGCCGCCGCGCGGATCGCGCGCGCGTAGCGCGCGTGGCGCTCGTGCACCGCCGCCGCACCGGTCCGCTCGAACAGCTCGAGCGCCGCGTCGAGCGCGAAGAGGAGCGAGACCGGCGGCGTCCACGGCGTCTGCCCCAGCGCGGCGAACTCGCGCGCCTTGCGCAGGTCGAAGTAGAACCGCTGCGCGCCGAGGTTCGCGTCGATCCGCGCCCACGCGCGCGGCGCGACCGCGACCATCGCCAAGCCGGGCGGCGCCGCCAGCGCCTTCTGCGAGGCGGCGACGACGACGTCGAATCCCCACGCGTCCATCGCGAACTCGCTCGCGGCCAGCCCGCTCACCGAGTCGACGACGGTGTACGCACCGTGTCCGCGCACCGCTTCGGCGAGCGCCGCCATGTCGTTCTGCGCGCCGGTCGAGGTTTCGTTGTGCGTCAGCAGGACGCCGTCGAACCGCGTCTCGCCGCGCGCCGCGTCGAGCCGCGCGCGCAGCGCCGCGGCGTCCACCGCGCCGCCCCACGGCGTCTCCAGCACCTCGACCTCGCAGCCGAAGTTCCGCGCGAGCGCGATCAGCCGCTGGCCGAAGACGCCGATCGGGCAGGCCAGCACGCGGTCACCGGGACCGAACAGGCTGCCGACCGCGGCTTCGAGCCCACCCGTCCCCGACGAGCCGAGGAGCAGCAGCTCGGCGCACTCGGTCCCGAAGATCGGCCTGAGCCGCTCCGATATCCGCGCCAGCAGCGTCTTGAACTCCGGACCGCGGTGGTCGATCAGCGGCTGCGCGCTCGCGGCCAGGACGGACTCGGCGACGGTGACCGGTCCGGGAATGAACAGCAGGCTCTTCGACACGGATGCTCCGGGCGGGCGTTCGGCGTTCCGCGGTGTATTCGACGCACGATGAAGTCTCCCGGTCGTCGGATCCGCTTGACGGCGTACTCGAACTGCGCGGGTTGAGCGAGCAAAGTCGGCGCTGCCGACCTGGCGCAGGTCCTGCGCCGCTTGCCGCCCCTGACGGACCCGAACGTCCTCGTCGGACACGCGACGAGCGACGACGCCGGGGTCTACCGCATCTCCGCCGAGCTGGCGCTGGTTCAGACGGTCGACTTCTTCACGCCCGTCGTCGACGATCCGTACGATTTCGGACGCATCGCCGCCGCGAACGCGCTCAGCGACGTCTACGCGATGGGCGGCACTCCGTTGACGGCGCTCAACGTCGCGGCATTTCCGGTCGAGGAGCTCGGCACCGAGATCTTGGCGGAAATTCTTTCCGGCGGAGCGGCCGTGGCCGCGCAAGCGAATGTCGTGATCCTCGGCGGGCACACGGTCAAGGACGATGAGCCGAAATACGGATTGGCCGTGACCGGAACCATTCGTCCTGAAGAGGTCGTTAGAAACGGAGGAGCCCGTTCCGGCGATCTGCTGCTTCTTTCCAAACCCGTCGGGACGGGCATCCTCACCACCGCGCGCAAGCGCGACCTCATCACCGACGCCGCGCTCGCGCCGGCGATCGAGCAGATGGCGCGCTTGAACGACCGCGCAGCGCGCGCGATGGTCGCCCACGGCGTCCACGCCGCAACCGACGTCACCGGCTACGGGCTGGTCGGACACGCCGGCGAGATGGCGCGCGCATCGGGCGTCGCGCTCGCCTTCGACGCGCGCCGCGTGCCGCTGTTCGACGGGGTGCTCGACTTGATCGCGCAAGACGCGGTGGCGGGCGGCACGCGCGACAACCTCGCCGAGCACGCGCGCTTCACCGAATACGCCGACGACGTTTCCGAAGCGTATCGGATCGCGCTCTCCGATGCGCAGACGTCGGGCGGTTTGCTCATCGCGATCCCGCGCGAGGGCGCGGAGCGCGTGCTCGACGAGCTCGCCGATCTGGGGACCGCCGCGATCGTCGGCGAGGTAGTCGACGGCCCGTCCGGCGCGGTCTTCGTGCGCTGATCGCCGATGCGTTACGACGCAATCGTCCTCGGCTTGGGCGGGATGGGAAGTGCGGTCGCCGCGCACACGGCCGCGCGCGGGATGCGCGTGCTTGGAATCGAGCGCTTCGGCCCGGCGCACACGCGCGGCTCCTCGCACGGCGAGACGCGCATCATCCGCCAGGCGTACTTCGAGTCGCCGGATTACGTGCCGCTGCTGCGCCGCGCCTACGAGCTGTGGGACGCGCTCGCGGCGCGCGCCGGCACGACGCTGCGCGCGCAGACCGGCGGTTTGTTCGTCGGCCGTCCGGAGATGGCGGTCGTCGTCGGCACGCTCGCGAGCGCGCAACGGTGGCAGCTCGCGCATGAGATCTACGACGCGCGCGAGCTGAAGCGGCAATGGCCGGCGTTCACGCCGCGTGACGACGAGATCGGCGTGTACGAAGCCGTCGCCGGCGCGGTTTTTCCCGAAGCCGGCGTGCGCGCGCATCTGCTCGAGGCTGCGGAGCACGGGGCGGAACTGCGCTTCGGCGTCGAAGCGGCGGGTTGGGATGCAGGCGACGCAGGCGTGCGCGTTATCTTGGCGGACGGGACGCACATCGAAGCGGCACGCTTAGCGATCTGCGCCGGACCGTGGTTCGCGAAACTCGCGCCAGAGATCGGGATACCACTGCGGGTGGAGCGCAACGTGCAGTTCTATTTCGCACCGCGCGACCGCGACGCGATCTCTCCGGACCGCTTGCCGATCTGGTGCTGCGAGCGCCCCGGACAGCGAATGTTCTACGGTTTCCCCGACTTCGGGCATGGCGCGAAGGTCGCGCACCACGGCAGCGGCGTCTTCACGGACCCCGACGCGCTCGTCCGCACGGCGCACGACGACGAGATCGCGTTCGTGCGCAAAGCGCTGGAGTCGTTCGTGCCGGCCGCGGCGGGAACATTTCTGCGCGCGGCGCCGTGCATGTACACGCTCACCCCCGACGAGCACTTCGTGATCGGCCCGCACCCGGACCATTCGAACGTCGTCGTCGCCGGCGGCTTCTCCGGCCACGGCTACAAGTTCACGCCGGTGGTCGGTCAGATCGTCAGCGCGCTGCTTTGCGGCGTCGACCCGGGCTTCAGTTTTGAGCTGTTCTCGCCGGCGCGTTTCGCGGCGAGCGCACCGGTCGGAAACTCGCCATGAGCTCGCGCGTCGCGCGAATCGCCACGGCGGTCGGGGCTGCGATTGCGCTCGTCGGCAACATCACCTACAAGGTCGTCAAAGAAGATCTGAACGAGCTTGCCCACGCGCACCTCCCGGGCAACGCGACGTCGCTCGGCGCCGGAGTTATCTTCCTGCTCGGCTGCAGCGCATATCTTGCGGTCGCCTCGGTCTGGAAGCGGCGCGGCTACGCCGAGCGTCCTCCGATGGGCATTGCGGCGCTGCTGACGTTCGCCGCGATGTTCGTCTTCATCAACGCGATGCAGCGCGACTTCGTCCCGGGCGCCGTGTACTTCGTCCTGCAGACGCTGTTCTGGGACGCCGGCGCAATCTTCGTGCTGTTCCTCGCCCGCAACGAGGACGGCCCGCTGGTCCTCGGCTTACGAATCTATGCGGTCGCCCTCGTAGCGTTCCAAAGCATCGTAGGCGTACTCGGGGCGACCTATGCCGGCGATTCGGCGATGGCGGACGTGGCCGGCGTGATCGGCTGCGTGTCGACTCTTGCGATGCTCGCGCTTGCGCTCAGGCGCGCGTGGTTCGAGCCGGCCGCGCCGGAACCATCATCAGCGCCACTCCGACGAGAATGATCGCGCTCGCGAGCGCTTCGACCGGGGTGAAGCGCTCGTGGAAGAGCAGCATCCCGAGCATCACCGCGACGATCGGGTTCACGTACGCGTACGTCGAGGCGAGCGCGGTACTCGCGTACTGCATGGTGTAGAGATAGGCGCTGTAGCCGAGCAGGCTGCCGAAGATCATCAGCCACGCGACCCCGGCCAGCGACGCTGCGCTGATCGCATGCACGTCGAGCGACTGCCACTGGCCGCAGAACGCGGCTTCGATGCCGAGGAAGGCGCCGCCGAAGAGCATCTGCAGCGCGGTCGCGAGCATCAGGCTTCCGTTCTTCCCGGTGCGCCGCTGGTAGACCGAGCCGAACGACCACGCAATGCTGGCGAACAGCGTCACGAGCGCCGGCCACAGCGCGATCCCGCTCGTCGCTTTCGGCTGCAGCAGCAGCGCAAGGCCGCCGAAGCCGAGCACCATTCCGGCAACCGCGAACCGGCTGGGCCGTTCGCCGCCCCACAGGAAGGCGATGATCGCCATGAAGACCGGCGAGATCGAGATCAGCAGCGAGTTGATCCCGACCGGAAGATACTGCACCGTCCACGCGATCAGGCCGTTGCCGAAGAGCAGCAGGCTTCCGCCGGTGATGGCGGCGCGAACGAGGTCGTCGCGGGTGACGCGCCCGCTTCCGCGCACGACGCAGATTCCGTACAGGATCGCGCCGGCGAGCAGAAAGCGGGCGGAGGCCATCGCGTACGGCGGGATCGTCTCCACGGCGAAGCGCATCCCGGCGATCGTCGAGCCCCAGAACAACCAGACGGCAGCGAGCGCGAGGATCAGCTTGGGATCGAGCCGCGAGCCGGCGCGGCGATCCTCCGGCGCGACCCCGATGCCGGGTGCGCTCGCTTCGATCGTGCGGTCCATCGTCGTGCCGGCCACTCTTGGGACAACACCGCAAAGGTGCCGCGGTTGCACTTGTTGCGCGCGCATCCGGGCGTGATGGAAGCGTGCCATGAGAACGACACAGCTCAACTCCGGCCCGTCGGTACGCTACGGCACGCTGAAGATTCCGCTCGCCGCGCAGCGCGACGTCGACGCCGCCTTCGCCTACCTCGCGCGCGACTCGGTCGAGCGCTCGCTCATCGAACGGGTCGAGCGCAGCCGCGTCCCGCACCGCCTCGTGATCGACCACCGGGGCGACGACTCGTACCGGCCCTCGACGCACACGATCCGCTGGGATCCGCGCAGCGCGCTGATGACGACCGAGGGCGGCCGGCAGTCACCGGCGCTCGGACTCGGCCACGAGCTCGACCACGCCGCCGAGGACGCGCGCGCGTACGACGGCTTGCAGAACGTCCCCGACGACGCATTCGACAGCTTGGAAGAGCGCCGCGTCATCCTGGGCTCGGAACGGCACGCGGCGCACACCCTGCACGAGAGTGTGCGCCACGATCACGACGGGAGGCTGTACCGTGTCCCCGACCCGACCCTGCGCTAGCACGGCGCACGGTTACTCGACCTGCGCGGCAACCGATATGCCGACGACGTGCAGATCGGCAACGTCGGCCTGCGGCCGCGTCTCGACGTGACGATCGACTCGTGCGGCGCGCTGCTGCTCGGCGTCGCAGCCGACGACGCGGCGCAAACGGCGCGCATCCTCTCAGCGGGCGTTCTCGCGACCCGCGTGCGCGAGCCCGCCGGACTGGCCTCGGAACCGTCGTCGTCGCGGGGCTATCGAGCTCGCTGCTGCTGACGCTGTTCATCGTACCGCTAGCGTATGCGGCACCCAGCCGAAGCGGCGCGCAGGCGCGCGCTCGCGCCGCAGCAGGCGCAGCACGTTCCCGCCGGTGATCTCGCGCTCGGCTTCCGGCGGGAGCCCGAGCAGACGAATCTTGTGCAACTCCAAGCCGGGATGAAGCCACGGCCCGTCGGAGCCGAAGATCACGCGCCGCGGGCCGAGGCGGCGGATCGCTTGCACGACGTAGTCGAAGCGCCGCGTCCCCGCGGTGTCGGTATACAGGTTCGGCAGCCGCATCATCTGGTCGATCAAGCGCTGGTGCGCGCGCCAGTCGTCGGCGAAGCTGCCGAGGTGCGGGACGATCACGTCGACGTCGGGGTACTCGGGGACGATCAGCTCCAGGATCTCGGTCTTCCCTGCGACGTCGTACAGGATCGGGATTCCGAAGCGCCGCGCGGCGTCGAACACCTCGCGCGTGATCGGCGCGTCGATGCCGTGCACTTTGATCCCACGGAATCCGTAGGCGTGGACGGCCTCCTCGACCATCACACCGACTCGTCCGGCGTCCCGCTTCGCGTGGACGAATGCGAAGCCAATCAGGCGCGGCGCGTGCGCGCGGCAGATCTCCGCGACCTCGGCGTTCGCGCTCGCATAGTCGCCGGCGAACGCGGCGAAGACGACGGAGCGCGCGATCCCGGCGGCGCGCGCCCGGCGCAGGTAGTCGCCGAGCGGCGCGCGCGTGTCCCACGGTCCGGTGAAGCCGTCGCCGGTGCCGGCGTGGCAGTGGCCATCGACGATCATCACGCCAGCTCCGCGAGCAATCGGATCATCGTATCGATTCCTTTGTAGAAGGTCGCGACGTCGAAGCGCTCGTCGGCGCCGTGAATCCGGTCGTCTTCGCGGCCGAAACCGAGCACGACGACGGGGATCGCGAGCCGGCGGTGCAGCGCCTCGACGATCGGGATCGTTCCGCCGGTGATCGTGAACGGCGGCGGCGCGCCCCACACGTCGCGCACCGCGTTCACCGCGGCGTGGAAGACGCGATCGTTCGTCGGAATCCGCACCCCGCGCGTCCCGCGCCCGAAGCGCAGCGTCCAATGCAGCCCGCGCGGGAGCGAGCGCCGCGCGAACGCGGCGATGCTCGCGGCGACGTCCTGCGGATCCTGGTCGGGAACGAGCCGCGCGCTGGCGCGCGCCAGCGCTCGCGTCGGGACGATCGCCTTCCAGCCCGGGCCGGTGTAGCCGCCGGAGATTCCGTGCAGCGTGATCGCGGGCCGGATCGTCGCGTGCTCGACGATGCTGTAGCCGTCGTCGACGCGCGCCCGCACGGCGCCGAGCCGGCGGATCAGCTCGGCGTCGCCGGCGTGCTCGCGCGCGTTGCGCGCGCGCTCCGACCACGGCAGCTCGCGCACGCCGCGCAGAAATCCCGGGATCGCGATCCGCCCGCGCGCGTCGTGCATCCGCGCGACGAATGAGCAGACGTGCTGCAGCGGGTCGAGGACCGCGCCGCCGAAGCGCCCGCTGTGCAGCTCCTGCGGCGCGCCGCGGACGTCGAGCTCGAACCCGAGCGCACCGCGCAGGCCGTAGACGATCGAGGGCAGCTCCCCGGCAAGCTCCGTGTCGCTGACAACCGCGACGCGCGCGCGCAGCGCGTCGGCGTAGCGGTCGAGGAACGTCTCGAGCGACGGGCTCCCGAGCTCTTCTTCGCCTTCGAGCCACACCTTGACGTTGACCGGGAGCGCGCCGCCGGTCGCGAGGTACGCCTCGAGCGCGCAGAGGTGGATGAGAAGCTGGCCTTTGTCGTCGCTCGAGCCGCGCCCGTAGATCTTGCCGTCGTGCACGGTCGCGCGGAACGGCGGCGTGCGCCATTCCGCGAGCGGCTCGGCCGGCTGCACGTCGTAATGACCGTACAGCAGCACCGTGCGCCGGCCCGGCGCGCCGAGCCAATCGGCGTAGACGCTCGGCGCGCCGCCGCGCACGCCGGGGAGGACGCGCGCGCGGTGCATCCCGATCGAGCCGAACAGTCCGGCGAGCCACTCCGCGCAGCGCTGCAGGTGCGGGCGCGCGGAGCGGTGCGCCGAGACCGTCGGGAACCCGATCAGCCGCGCCAGCGCGCCGATCCAGCGCTCCCGCGTCGCCGGATCGTGCGCGTGGTCGAGCGGCGTTGCCGCGGCGCGCACCGCTCTAGGTTAGCCGACGACGCGTTGCGCGAACACCGGGCTGCGGCGCGAGCCGGACATCGGCGGCCCGGGCATGAAGACCTGGCGCGGCGGCGGGGTGACGCGGCTCGCGCGCATCCCTTCGTCGCTCGAGATCCACTCTTCGGCGGATTCCGCGATGCGGTACAGCAGCGTCTCGAAGTCGGTGCGCTGCTTCTTGAGGACGTACGGCTCCGAGAGCCAGCGGATGATCTCGCGGCCGGCGGTCGCCATCCGGTTGATCGTGCTGGCCTGCACCGAGCGGCCGAAGTACTGCCAGAGGACCAGCTCGATGAGGTCCCACGCGTTTTCGGCGCCGAACTGCGCGCGCAGATCCGCCGCGCCGAGGACCTTGAACGCCTCCGCCAGCGCCTGGCTCGTCTCGACCCGCATCACGCTGAGGTTCCCGTACGAGCTGTTCTTGAGGTTGTTGCGCAGGTCGAGCGCAGCCCGCCGCACGATCGCGATCGAGCCGAAGGTCGGGTCGTGCGCTCGCTCGCGGATCACCTCGCTGATGCGCTTGTCGCGCCAGTACTTCGCCGTCTCGGAGATGAAGTGGCGAAACAATCCGTCGAACATCCGGTTCGGCCGCGACGCCGGGGTCTCGACGATCCCGTAGCCGAAGACGCGGCGATACATCTGCCAGCGCTCGCGCTCGCGGTAGCGCACGATTCCGTGCTTGTCGAACTTGTAGAGACCGTACGCACCCGGGCCGTTCGAGATGCGCAGCGTCCCGGCGCGGAACTGCTCCTGCAGCTTCGCCATCACGCGAAAGACGCCGAGCCGCTCGTGCATCATCAGGTAGTACGCGTCGCCGCTCGCCAGGATCCGCTCGCTGACGACGGTGTCGTCGTAGTCGGTGACGCCGGGCGAGACGCGCGTGTCGCCGAGTGAGGCCGGCGTCGTCGCGCCGAGCCCGATGAGGTCGGCGAGCCCGCCGTCGGGCGGGTCGCTCGCACCGTTCGTGTACTTCCCGACCTGCTCGTCGATGTAGCGGTTCAACACCTCGGCGAGCTGCGGGTTCTCGACGAGCTGCGGTCCGAGCTGATCGATCGTGTTCTGCAGCAGCGACGCGACGCGGTCGTTCAGTTGATCATAGTCTCTGGTGGTCGGCATGGCTCTACTCTCCTCTACCGTTCACGCGGCGAGATCCGCGAGTGCGTCGAGCTGCATGAAGAGGTCGTCGAGCGCCCAGGCGACACGTTCGTGCGTGAGCACCTGGGCGACGATCGGCTGGCCGGCGATCCCGCCCTTCCGCATCATCCGCTTCACGAAGAACTGCACCGGCGCGATCGTGAAGTACAGCGTGTCGGCTTGCGCGGTGACGAACTCCAAACCGTACTGGCCGGCGTCGGCGAGCAGCCGTGGGCCGTCGTTCTGCGCCAGCTTCTCGACCCAGGCGTTGTAGTCGTCGACCGTGAGCTCCGAGTAGCGCAGCTTGCCGGCGACGAGATCGCGCAAGCGGGTCTCGCCGTCCAAGCCTTTCCCGTACGGCCGTGCTTGCGTGTCGAGGTGGATGAAGCGCGCCGCGACGGAGCGGCGTTCGGTTTCGGGGAAACCGACCGCGTCCATCGCCGACTTGAAGTTGACGTTGGCCTGCGCGATGACCGAGAGCGTCTGGCTTGCGCGCGCCAGCCGTTCGGTGAAGAGGGGTGGCGCCGTCGAGCGCGGCCCGCGGTACGCCTGCCACGCCGTGTCGAGCTGCGTGACGTAGCTGCCCAACAGCCTGAACCCGGCGATCTGCTGTTCGTCGGAGTACGCGTCGGGCGGCGGAAAGCCGTTCACTTTGCCGAGCACGCCGAACTGCTGGACGAATCCGGTCGCGCCGCGCAGCGACTGCAGGTAGTCGTTGACGAGCGCGGCGCGCGGCTCGTCGACGCGCGAGAACTCCTCGAGCAGCGTCGCGAGCGACGAGTCGATCAAGCCGCGCAGCGACTCGACGACGTCGGGCTGATCGACCGTCGCGAACGGCGTGATTCCGGCCAGGACCCGGCGGGCGTCGGGGACGATGATGCTGGCCTGCCGGTACAACGTCGCCTGCTCGGCGGAGATCTGACCGCTCAGGCCAGCGGCGTTCGAGGCGTCGAGCGACGCCGGTCCGGTCCCGATCAGCGAGACCAGCGTCCTCGTCGGACCGCTCGCGACGGTCCCGTCGGAAACGGTCGGAAACGCGTCGACGAGCGCGCCGACGAAGCCGCCGTTCGCCCCGGGCGCGCGGCCGAGAACCTGCGTTACCGCGTTCTCGACCGTCCGCTCGAGCGTCGACGTCGTTCCGCCGGTCGCGCCGGCAACGCCGGTCTCGTAAGCCGTCTGGCTCGTCTGCGCGTAGCGCGAGAACGTGTTCGCGAGCGAGCGGAGCGCGGCGGAGTCGCCGGTCTGCGGCGCCAGCGCGTTGAGCAGCTGCTGCACGACCTTGCGGCGGTTGCGGCCCTGTTCGGCGCGGTACTTGAGCAGATTCGCGGTGGTCAAGGTGTTCATTGCTTCCTCACCTCACTCGTCGTCAGGCCGCGCTGCCTTGGTCGAGATTCGCGTTGCGCACGGCGGCCAAGATGCTTTCGGTCGCTTCGGACCCCATGATCGAGAGTGCGACCAGCGCGGCCATTCCCGCCTCGGTGGCGTCCTTTTCGTCGAAGCCGGCTTGGCCGCGCGCGACCAGCTCCTGATCGATCGCGTTCAAGTCGTTGAAAGCCGCGACCGGGTCGGTCATCGCGCTCACCTGCCAGTCGCTGCGCTTCGCGTACAGCTCCTTGGCGATCACCGGCAGCGACTTCGGCGGCGGCGCGGGCAAGATCGTGTCGGTCACCGTCGCGCTTTGTGACGCGGAGGTCACGCCGCCGGCGGTGACGGTCGCGGCGAGCGTGTCGCCGATCGTGTGACCGGCGTGCTCCGGCGGAACCGTGTACTGCACGCCGATCATCAGCGTGCCGTCGTTCGCCACGATCACCGCGTTCAGCTCGATCTGCAGGACCGCGAACGGATCGTTCGGACCGGTCGCGACGACGGATGCGCCGTTCAGCGTGTAACCGCTCGGCGCGAGCGCGCCGGTGTGCGCGGCGATCAGCGGCGGGTTCCCGACGGCAAACGTCGCAGCCTGACCCGAGGTGTTCGTGAGCGTGAAGAGGTCCGTGACGGTCGAGCCGGCGTTCACCGCGGCGTTCGTCCCCACGATCGTGAAAGACGGGTTCGGCGCGATCGTGTCGCTCACCGCGGCCTGCTGCGGTGAGGATTGGACGCCGCCGGCGGTCGCCGCCACGGTGAGCGTGTCGGTGATCGTCTGCCCCGCGTTGCCGGACGGGACCGCGTATTGCACGCCGATTTTCAGCGTCGCGCCGTCGTCGACGGGCTGATTCAGAAGCGCCGCCTGGAGATCTTGGAGCGGCGTGTTGCCCGCGGCGTGCCTCACCTGATTCGCGCCGACGAGGTAGCCGGCGACCGGGATCGCCGGCGGCGACCCGGGTCCGTTGATACCCGCGTCGTTGGGGACGCTGAACGTCGCCGCCTGCCCCGAGGTGTTCGTGATCGCGAACGTGTCGGTTGCGGTCGTCCCTGGTTGCACCGGACCGCCCGCAGCGCTCACGGTGAACGACGGTTTCGGCGAGATGTTCGAGATGCCGGTCGCGGACGCGCTCGAGATGAGGGAGCCGGCCGTCAGCGACGCCGAGAGCGTCGTCTTGACCGACTGAAGATTCGTCCCGGCCGGCACGGCGTACCGCACGCCGATCGCAATCGTGTTGCCGGAATCGATGCTCAGGTTGGCTTGTTGCTGCAGCGCGGAGAGCGACGCATATGAGGCGCCGGCGTAGATGAACGTGAGCGGTGCGAGCGCCGTTCCGCCGGAGCTTCCGGCGAAGCTGAGCGCGGTGATCATTCCCGGCGAGCTCGAGAGGTTCGTGAGGTTGTACGTGTTGGTCGCAGTCGTCCCCGGCGTCACGTAGCCGGCGGAATTCACCTCGATCGCCAGGTCCGAGGTCGCGAGAGCGAGCGACGCAACGGTGCGCGAGCGCAGCAGATGCGCTTCCGCCGTCGCAAGCAGGCTCAACGCGACCTGAACCAGAGGCCGCACGGCCTTGCGCCCCGGGTCGACGAGCGTCGCTTCGAGCGCCTCGCGCAACGGAACGAACCGGCCGCCGCTGACGTATCCGATCGTCGCGTCGTACACCGCGTACGATTTCGTGGGGCGACGCGGGTGGATGGTTTCGACGAGGCCGGCGACATTCTCGACAAGCGAGACGAACAGTTCGCGATCTTCGGCGGCGAGCCACGCCTCCGCGTATTCGGCGTGCGTCCGATGGTGTGGCGCCTCGGCAATCGTGCGAGGGTCATGCACGTAGAGAGTAGTCACGTCTAACGCCTCCCGAGCGTACGGTAGAAGTTGGCGGTGATCTGTTCCGGCGCGGCAAGCCGCCGGTCGAACGCGTAGCGAGCGGCGCCGATCATGAAGCGCGCCGGCGTGCCGACCGCGTCTTTCCCCTCGGCGAGAAGCCGGCCGCCCTGCGCGATCATCTCCATCTGCGCCGGGCCGAAGGTGACGATGCGCGCGACGCTCTTCCCGGCGAGCTCCGCGTACGGCTGGAAGATCATCGTGTCGATCACCAGCTCGGCGGCGCGGGTGAACGTCGCCGCGATCTCGCGCGGGATGTCCTCGCCCGAGACCTGCGGGTAGAGCCTGCGCCACGCGGCGTCGATCTCGTCGGCAAGCCGCGCGAGCCCGAGCCGCCGCAGCAACAGCGTGTTGATGAACGTGCGCAGGTACGGCGTCGGGTGAACGCCGAGCGGCGAGAAGCGCACCGTGTTGGCGCGCGAGCGGCCGACGACGTCCATCAAGCTTTCGACAGCGCCCGGCCCGCCGAAGACGAGCGCGAGCAGATCGGCCATGATCTCCTTGTGCCAGCGCGCCCAGATCGACGCGACCGCTTCCGAGAGCCCGCCCTCGCGGATGAGTCGGCCGAACAGATCGCGCGGGATCCGCTCCCACAAGCCGATGTCGGCCTGCAAGTTGTGCGAGACCTCGTGCAGCACGCTCGAGAGCGCCCACACGTTTTCCAGGCGGTGCTGCGGGATGTAGACGAGCGGAAACGGGTTCGCTTGTCGCCGCAGCTTGGTGATCGGGACGCCACGGCGGTAGGTCATCGGGCCGAGCCCGCTCTGCACGTACGAGACCGGCAGGAGCCGCGGCGTCGGTTGCGCCGCGCCCATTCCGACGTACAGGTCCTCGTAGCAGTTCGCGGCGATCCGGTCGACCGCGCGCAGCCGTTCGCCGAAGGTCGACTTGCGCTGCACGAACAGGTCGAAGAAGAACGCCCAAATCCCCTCGACGTACAGGATGCGCTGCCCGACCGCGTCCTTGCGGTCCAGGACGAGCTGCAGGCGCGCGCCGGTCGGCTCGCGCCGGGCGATCTTCACCGCGGCGTCGACCCCGCGCGCCGCGTCGACCAGCTTGTCCTTGTAGCGGTCGATGAACTTGTTGGCGGCCTCGACGTGCGCCTCGCTCGGCGCCTCCGGCCCCTTTCCGAACTCCTCGACAGTGAACCGCCGCAGCGAGGCAACGTGTCGTAGCAGGTTCGTCGCCTGCGTGCTCAGCCAGCGGTCGAGCAGGCCGGGCGCCGCGCTGCGTCCCGCCGCCGCGAAGCGCGCGGCGGGACGCGAGGGGAGTGGAGGAGAGGTCAGCGTCGCGCTCACGTCGTCGTCTCTCGTCGGTCAGATGCGAACCCGGCGGGCGGGAGCGACGCCGGCGACGCGGCGCGGGATCGCACCGTTCGCGCGAACCGCGCTGCGCGCAGCGGCTGCGACCCGACCGCGCCCGACGCAACCCGGGCAACGAGCGACGTTGGCGGGGTGGCGGTGCGACGGCGCGAGGGTCTGGCGGATCTGGATGTTCCGCGCGACCGTTCGCGCGACCGCCGGAGCGTTCGAGAGGACGCGCCGCGTCACCGTCGCCATCACGCGCGCCGCGAGCGGCGCGGTGACCGGGATACCGCGGCGTGAGGCGTTGCGGAGCGCGATCGCGGTGCGCCGCTGGATCTGCGGGACCATCCGCAGCAGCTGACGGCCGTCGGGACCCGCTTGCGTGCGCATCGTGCGCACCAGCGTCCGCGTCGCGCTCGCCAGGACAGGCATGACGCGACGCAGCCGGCGGCGACCGCCGGCGATCGTGATCGTGATCGGCAGCGTCGCGCCGATCATCGCCTCGGCCTCGCCTTCGTGCGTCGCCTCGGCGGCCTGTGCGGCGAGCACCTCGGCGAGTGCGGCCTCGTGCGCGACCTCGGTGTTGCCGAGCTCGAACTCGCCTTCGCCGGCGCCGAAGAACTCCGCTTCGTGCGCTTCCGCCTCGGCTTCGGCTTCTTTCACCAGTTGGCCGACGAGCTGGCCGGCGACGGGTGCGAGCAGTCCGCCGACGCCGGGGATCATCCCGACGAGCGTACGCGCTATGCTCGGCGCGAACCGTTTGGCGAGCGGCGCGACGACGCGCCCCACGCGGCTGGCGAGCCGCTTGAGCCCGCCGAAGAAGTATTCGCCTTCGAGCTCGTACTCGTATTCGAGCTCGTACTCGGGGTTCGAGTAGTGCGCTTCGTGCGCTTCCCACTCGTACTCCGGGTTCGAGTAATGCGTTTCGAACTCGCCCTCGAACTCGTGCGCTTCGGGCGAGCTGTAGTGTGCCTCCGGCGAGCTGTAATGCGACTCGAGCTCGCCTTCGAACTCGTGCGCCTCCGGCGAGCTGTACTGTGCCTCGGGCGAGCTGTAATGCGACTCGAACTCGCCTTCGAACTCGTGCGCCTCCGGCGAGCTGTAGTGCGTTTCCGGCGAACTGTAGTGCGCCTCGGGCGAGCTGTAGTGCGCTTCGTGAGCTTCGGGTGAGCTGTAGTGCGCTTCGTGAGCTTCGGGCGAGCTGTAGTGCGCTTCATGCGATGGCGCTTCGAACAGCTGAGATGCCATCCTCATCCTCCTCCAACGGGCAGACGATGGATGCAGCCTACGATCGTCCGGCTGCCGACGGAATGCCGGCTAGGCCTTGAAAGCGCGCGGCGTTTGTGATATGGCGTCCGGTTCGGCCTGGCCGACGACGGCGCGGATCAACTGGCGCGTCTCCGGCGCCGGCTCCAGGCCGAGATGCTTGCGCAAGTGCGCCCGCAGCGCTTCGTACTCGGCCAGCGCGCGCCCGCGCCGGCCGAGCGCGGCGAAGCAGCGCATCACCAGCCGTGAGGCGCCCTCGTGGCCGCGGTCGAACGCGACCAGCTCGAGGCCGAACGCCAGCGCCTGGCCAAACTCGCCGTACGAGAGCGCGTTTTCCGCGAGCCGCTCGAGGATCCCGACGTAGGCCGCCGCGCAACGGACGCGCAGCGGCTCGATCCACTCCGCCGCGTCGGAGACGAGCAGCTCGCCGCCGTACAGCTGCTTCGCGCGCAGCAGCTCCTCGCTGCTCTCGCCGCGCGCGGCGTCGAGAAATGCCTCGACGTCGGTCACGACGGTGATCCCGGGGGCCCACCCGTACCCGCTACGGACGCAGCGTATCGCGTCGGCGCCTCCGACCGCGCGGCGCAGGTAGGCGCGCGCACCGCTGACCGCGATGTGGACGCGGTGCGCCGCCGTCTCACCGTCGAGCTCCGGCCAGATCGCCTCGGCGAGCCGCTCGCGCGGAGTGACGCCGGTGCGGTGGACCGCCAGGTACTGGATCAAGTAGCGCCCGCGCATCGGCGGCGGTCCGGGCTCCCAGCGGTCGCCGACGCGAATTGCAAATTCTCCGAGAAGACGAATCTCGAGCGTCCGCTGCGCCCGCACCGCGGCGTGCGAACCGACTGCGTCGCGCAGGCGTCTTGCGAGCGATTCTCCGTCCGGTTCTTGTCGCAGCGCGGCGACGATCGCCTCGATGTCGCGCTGTGAGATGCGTTCGTCCGGCCGTTCCATAATCACTCCCACATATGAACGGGGCGCGATGCTATCACGCGGCGCACCGTTCGTCAACGTGCCGGGAGCGGCTCGAGAGCACGGCGAGAGGACGTGCACCACCGCCGAAAGCGCGGTGAAGGAATTCGCGTAAGCATTTCGTATCTGCCGCGAGAGCGCGCCGATACCGGCGGCCGGTACGATGCCGACACGATGAGCGAACGCTTCACGGTCATCGTCGAGGTCGAGTGCGCTTCAAACGGGTCGCTGCGGTTCGTCATGCGCCCCGTCGACCCGTCGCGCGCGATCCGCGTGCGGCCCTCCCACCTCGCGGTCACGGTGTGGACCGACGGCGAGGACCTCGTTCGGCTCGCGATCCAGCACCGCCGCTCGCGAACGCTGGCCTACGTGCAGGGAAACCGTGCCCTGCGCGAGCTGGCCGAGAAGCTGCGGTTCGAGCTCACGCCGGCGGCGGCGGAGAGCGCGCCGTGACCTCGCGGACGCGCGACGGCTACCACCACGCGCGCTCGCTCGCGTGCGGGCTCACTGAGCTGGAGCGGCGCGTGCTGGAGGCGTACGCGCTCGGAATGAACCGGCGCCAGATCGGGGCGCGCTTGGGGCTCTCCGAACGAACGATCGGACACTATCTCACGGTTGCGAAGGAGAAGCTCGGCGCGGAGACTCTCGTCCACGCCGCAGTGCTCTCCCTCGCGCAGACCGCGAGCTAGCTCAGCGGCTGCGCTTCGTGGTCGTGGTTGAGCCGTTGCGCGCGGTGCGCGGGGTGCGGCGGCCGTCGCCGCGTTTCGCGCTGGGGCGCAGCGCGACGACGTTGCTCGCGCTCTTCGGGTCGGTCGCGCCGAGCAGGACGGGCGTGATTACGCGCTTGCCGAGCGCGTGGCTGAACACTTCGCTGAGCTCGTCGACGAACGCGAACTGCATCGTGTCGCGGACTTCCTTCGGCACGTCTTCGAGGTCGATCTCGTTGCGGCGCGGGAGCAGCACCTTCTTGATGCCGGCCCGCTTCGCGCCGAGCACCTTCTCTTTGACGCCGCCGATCGGCAGAACTTGCCCGGTCAGCGTGATCTCGCCGGTCATCGCGAGCTCCGGATCGACCTTGTAGCCGGTCAGCAGCGAGGCGATCGAGGTCGCGAGGCTCACCCCCGCCGACGGACCGTCTTTCGGCACCGCGCCGGCCGGGATGTGAATGTGCAGGTCGTGCTTGGCGAACCAGTCCTCAGGAAGCCCGAGCTCCGCGGAGCGCGAGCGCAGGAACGAGATCGCCGCGGTCGCCGACTCTTTCATCACGTCGCCGAGCTGGCCGGTGAGGGTGAAGTTGCCCTTGCCCGGCATCGCCGTCGTCTCGATGAACAGGATGTCGCCACCGACCGGCGTGTACGCGAGCCCCGTCGCGACGCCGACGCTCGCCGTGCGCCGTTTCACCTCGTTGTAGAAGCGCGGCTTCGAGAGGTACTCCACCAAGCTCTCGGGCTTGACGCGGGTCTTGTACTTCGGCTCGCCCGCGACTTTGCGCGCCACTTTTCTGAAGATCGTGCCGATCTCGCGCTCCAGGTTGCGAACGCCGGCCTCGCGCGTGTAGTCGACGATGATCTGCTTGAGCGCAGCGTCGGTGATCGCCGCCTGGTTCTCCTTGAGGCCGTTGGCTTTCTTCTGCTTCTCGACGAGATAGCGCTTCGCGATCTGCAGCTTCTCCAGCTCGGTGTAGCCGGAAAGGTTGATGATCTCCATGCGGTCGCGCAGCGCGTTGTTGATCGAGTCCAGCGTGTTCGCGGTGCAGATGAACAGCACGCGCGAGAGGTCGAACGGCAGGTCGAGGTAGTGGTCGCGGAACGAGTTGTTCTGCTCCGGGTCGAGGACTTCGAGCAGCGCCGACTGCGGGTCGCCGCGGAAGTCGGCGCCGACCTTGTCGATCTCGTCGATCATCATCACCGGGTTGTTCGTCCCGGCGTCGCGCAGCGCGCGGATGATCGTCCCCGGCATCGCGCCGATGTACGTGCGGCGGTGCCCGCGGATCTCGGCTTCGTCGCGCACGCCGCCGACCGAGAGGCGCACGAACTTGCGGCCCATCGCCTTCGCGATCGACTGCCCGAGCGAGGTCTTGCCGACGCCCGGCGGGCCGACGAAGCACAGGATCGGCCCGGTCAGCTTGTTCTTGAGCTTGCCGACGGCCAGGTACTCGACGATGCGGTCCTTGATCTTCTCGAGATCGTAGTGGTCTTCGTCGAGGATCTCGCGCGCCCGCCCGATGTCGATCTGATCGGAGGTCGAGACGCCCCACGGCAGCTGCGTGAGCCAGTCGAGGTACGTGCGGATGACGCTGTACTCGGGCGAAGCGGTCGGGACTTTGCCGAGCCGGTCCAGCTCGCGGTCGGCCGCCTTCTTCACGTCCTCCGGCATGTTCGCTTCGTCGATCTTCTTGCGCAGCTCGTTCGCTTCGGCGACTTGCGGATCGCCTTCGCCGAGCTCGTCCTGGATCGCGCGCATCTGCTGGCGGAGGTAGAACTCGCGCTGGTTCTTTTCCATCTCGCGCTGGATGTCGGACTGGATCTTGTGTCCCAGCTCGACGACCTCGAGCTCCTTGGTGATGAGCATCGTGAGCTTGCGCAGCCGCTTCGCGGTGTCGCGCTCTTCGAGGATCGCTTGGCGGTCCGCCGTCTCCAGCCGCATCGTCGAGGCGACGAAGTAGCCCAGCAGGTTGGGATCGGAGATGTTGTTGACCTCCATCTCCATCTCGCGCGGCGCCTGCGGCAGATAGCCGAGCAGCTTCTGGAACAGCGTGCCCAGGTTGCGCTGCATCGCGACGAGCTGATCGCCGTCCTTGGTGACGTCGGGCAGCTCGGTGTAGGTCCCGGCCAGATACGGTTCGGTCGCAACGAACTGGTCGATGCGGAACACGGGGCCGCCGGCGACGATGCAGCGCAGCGTCCCGTCGGGAACTTTCAGCATCTTCTGGATCGTGCCGATCGTGCCGACGCGGCGCAGATCGTCCGGACCCGGGTCTTCGGTGTCCTTGTCCTTGAGCGCGACGAGCCCGATCTGCTTCCCTTCGCGCAGCGCTTCTTCGACCAGCTGGATGCCGGGCCGCTTCACGACCGCGAGCGGGATGACGGTGTTCGGAAAGAGCACCGCGTCCTGCAGCGGGAGGATGCCGAGGATCTCGGGGGCCTTGTCGGGTTTGGGCATTACGCGGGGGTCCTTCTGACCGTCATGCGGATCGTCGTCCGCACGATCGGATATTTTTGCGTTTTCGCCAGCGGGAGCCGGATCGTCAGGACGCCGTCGCGGTAGATCGCCGTCGCGCCCTCGTCGAGGACGGGGAGCGGCAGATGAATGCGCTTGAGGAACTCGCCGTACTGGATCTCTTTCCGCAGCAGCGAACAGTCGCGGTTGAGGTCGCGCGGCGCGCGCACGCCGGCGATGACCAAGTACTGATCGTCGGCCGCGACGTGCACCGTGTCGGCGTCGACGCCGGCCAGCTCGACGTGGACGACCACGGTCGCGGCGCTCTCGTCGATGTGCACGTCGGCGTTCGGCTCGAAGCGGCCGTGCACACCGCGGGCTGCGAAGAGCCGCTCGAACTCCAACAGGTCGTCGTGGTTTCGCATTAGCACTCCCAATAACAGTCTGCTAGCGGCGGGGGTTGCCGCCTTCCTTCGCCGCCCCTCCGGACAAGGCCAAGCAGGCGGTTTCGGCCCCCGGCGCGGTGGCGTACCGACCTTAGCGCCTGCGTTCGGTACACTAGGCCGGCACGCGCGTCCCACCGCTTGGCAAGGCGGGCGTGCAAGACCGGAGCCGCCCCACGCTCACTTCGCTCGACAACCACCTGCTCGAGGCGCTCCCCGCGAACGTTCGCGAACGCATGGACGGTGCGCTCGAACGGTTCCGGCTTCCGCTGCGGGCCTCGCTCTACGAGCCCGGCGACGAGGTCGCACACGTGTACTTCCCGGTCGACGCGGTGATCTCGGTCGTCACCGTGATGCGCGACGGCGACCATATCGAAGCGCTCACCATCGGGCGCGAGGGGGTGATCGGCGCCGGCGCCCTGCTCGACACGACCCCGGTCTCCCAGCTCACGTTCTGCCAGGTCGGCGGCGACGCGTACCGGATGGGGCTCCAGCGGTTCGGGGAGCTGTGCGGCACCTCGCACGCCTTGCGCGCGCTGATCCAGCGCTATCTGGGCGCGCAGATCGACGTGATGGCGCAGTCGATCGCGTGCAACCGTCTGCACCACGTCGGCGAGCGGTGCGCGCGCTGGATCCTGATGACGCACGACCGCGTCGGCCGGGACGAGTTCACGCTGACCCACGAGTCGCTGGCGGCGATGCTCGGCGTGCGCCGGGCCGGGGTCAGCGTCGCGGCGGAGCGGCTGCAGCGGCTCGGGGCGATCCGGTACAGGCGCGGCCGCGTCTCGGTCGCGGACCGCGCGGTGCTCGAACACGAGGCCTGCGAGTGCTACGGCGCGATCAGCGACTCGTACACGCGGCGCCGCCTCCCGGCAGGGTAGAGCGCCCGCCGAATCCACAGCTTCCACAGCGGCGTGTGTAAAGTAACCTTACGTTAATGTAAGCAAGCGCACGGGAGGAAGCCGGCAAACGGGAGCGCGGCTGGGGACGACGAAAGTCCGCGGGGTCCCGCCCCGCTTCGGACTTACGAGCTCGCCGCATGGACACGATGCTTTCGCCGCCCACCCCGCCCGGTGGCACCGACCTGCTCCGGACCGCGCTGATCGAGCGCGTCCGAGCGGCGCGCCCGGCGATCGCCTCATTGATCGCGCCGGCCGGGTTCGGCAAGTCGACGTTCGTGCGGCAGCTCCTCGACGGCGTCCCGGCGTCGGCGGCTTGCGACTGCCGCGGGGTCGGCTCAGACCTCGACCTGGCCCAGCGGCTGATCCTCGCCCTGGCCGAGGAGAACCCCGAGCGAAGCGGCTCGCTCGCCCAGAGCGCGACGATGATCGGCGACGACCACGCCTCGGTCGCCGAGCGCACCGGCGTCGCGCTGGCGGCCTGGCGCGTCCGCAGCCGGCCCTCGGCGTTCGTCTTCGAGAACACCGAGGACGCGATCGCCGATCCCGGCGCGCGCGACTTCCTCGCCAAGCTGCTCGCGCACCGCCCCGACGGGCGCACGATCGTGATCTGCTCGCGCGAGTCGCTGCGCATGCACCTCTCGCGCTTCGCGCCGCCGCACCACATCCTGAGCCTGCGCGCCTCCGATCTGGCCTTCACGCCCGAGGAGATTCGGGACATCTTCAGCGCGACGGGGGCGAGCGCCGAAGCGGTGGAGCGCGTGAGCGCGATCTCGGCCGGCTGGCCGATCGCGGTGCTGCTGCTGGCGCGCTTCGCGCAGGAAGGCCGGCTCGATCCGCTGCTCGACAAGCTCGACGACGTCGCGTACGAAGAGCTGCACGAGTACCTCGCGGATCAGGTGCTGGGCGACGCGGAGCCGGAGATCATCGACGGTCTGCTGGGGTGCGCGGCGATCCCGCAGGCGACGGAGCGCGACTTGCGGCTGGCGCTGGGCGACGACGGCGCGGTCGCGCAGTTCCTCGCCTGGACGAAGACCTCGCCGTTCGTGACCCGCGGCGACGGCGAGACGCTGGTCGTTCATCCGCTGGTCGCCTCGACGCTGCTCGAGCGGCATCCGGCGCGCGTCGACGCGCTGCTCGCGCCGGCCGCGGCGGCGTACGAGCGCGCCGACGAGAACCAGCGCGCGGCCGAGATTCACTACGCGCGCGGCGACCAAGTCGCGGCGGCCGAAGCGCTGGAGCGCGTCGAGGTGATCCAAGAAGAAGTTCCGCCGCTCGCGTACGCGCGCGTGCTGGCGCTGCTCGACCGCTCGATCGTGCTGCGCTATCCGAAGCTGTGGTCGGTCACCGCGCTCGCGCGCACGTTCACCGTCGACTCGCGGCTGCTGCACGAAGAGGTCGAGGCGATCTGGGCGCGGCTCCCACCCGACGCGCCGCCGATGACGCGCATCTACCTGTACGTCTTCCGCGTCATCATGCTGAGCTACATCGGCGAGTTCGAGCAGGCGCTGGAGCTGGTCGACGACTTCCGCGCGCAGATCGCCGCGCCCGAGGTGCCGACGACGCGGATGCACGGCTACCTGCTCTACCTGCGCTCGCTGATGACGGCGCGGCTCGGCCGCGTCAAGGAGGCCGAGCGCGATCTCGAAGCGGCCTGGCCGCTCGTGAACTCGAACAACATCCTGGCCGGCGGGACGCTGGTGACGCTGGGCGGCGACATCGCGCGCGTGCGCGGCGATCGCGCGACCGAGCGCGAGCGGATCGAGCGCGCGATCGAGCACGCCCGCAAGACGAGCTTCAGCAACTTCATCGCGTTCTACGAAGCCGAGGCGACGTTCGGGGCCTGGTTCGCCGGCGACGACGTCGACTTCAGCCAGCACGCGTTCGCGCTCGAGAACGAGGTCGAGCGCGAAGGCGTGCGCGGGTTCGCGTTCTTCTCGGCCTGCACGCGCGGGCACGCGCGCGAGCCGCAGCAGCACGACATGATCAAGTGGGTCGCGTGCGGCTGGATGATCGCCGCCGCGACCGCTGAGAACGAAGCGGCGGCGGTGCGCTGCGCCGACATGGCGCGCGAAGCGGCCGCGGCCAGCCGTTCGCCGTTCTACCAAGTCCTCGCCTCGCTCGCCGTCGCGGAGGTGAACCCGTCGCGCCGGCGTGCGTTGCGCGGCGAAGCGGCGGCGATGGCGCGGCGAATCGACTCGCCGGAGCTGCACGACGCGCTCGACGCGATCGGGCGCGGCGAGGAAGGCGGGTTCTTGGAACCGTTCCTGCGCCGCTTCCGGCGCGACGCGAACGGCGCTCCGCGCGCCGGGCTCGTCGTCGAGCTGGTGACCGGGCGCGTCTTGCGCGACGGCCAGCCGATAACGCTCGCCGAGCGCGAGCACGCGCTGCTCACCGCGGTCGCGATGCGGCCCGAACCGCTCTCGCGCGACCGGCTCACCGACCTGCTGTGGCCCGATCTCGGCGAGAGCGCGGCGCGCAACGCGTTCCACGTCTGCCTGCACCGGCTCAAGTCGCGGCTCGGCGACGAGGGCGCGGTCGTGCGCGCGCGCGAGGGCTACCGGCTCGGCAGCGACGTGCGGGTCGACTTGTGGGAGATCGATCGGGTACTGGCGACGCTGCGCACCGACGACGCGCTCGACGCGCGCCAGGCGAGCGCGCTGCGCGATCTCTACGAGCGCTTGCGCGCGATGCGCCCGCCGAAGTTCGAAGCGTGGGAATGGTTCGAGCAGACCGAACGGCATCTGCGCGAGCTGCGCTGCGAGGTCGCGCAGGCGCTCGCGAAGCACGCGCTCGAGGAAGGGCGCCCGCAGGACGCGCTGGCGCTCTGCCACGAGATGATCGACTACGACCCGTGCGACGAGCCGGCCCGCGAGATCGCGATCCGCGCGTATCTCGAAACCGGCGACCGCGCGGCGGCGCTGCGCCACTTCCGCCAGTACCGCGACGTGCTGATGGCCGAGCTGCAGTGCGAGCCGTCGGCCTCGCTGGCCGAGTTGGTCGGCGCGACGGCGTGAGCCGCTAGCGCGCGAGCGCGGTGCGGTCGACCTTCTTTCCGTTCAGCACGATCAGCGCCGGCGGTTTCTCGAGCAAGCCCGCGTTCGTGCTCGGATCGCCGGCGAATGCTACCACGTCGGCGAGCATCCCGGGCGCGAGGCGGCCGCGGTCGTTGGTGCCGATCGTGTCGGCGGCGTGCGAGGTCGCCGAGCGCATCAAGTCGAGCGGCCGCATCCCCATCGTTTGCAGCAGCGAGAAGTCTTTCATGTTCTCGCGGTGCGGGAAGACGCCGGCGTCGGTGCCGTAGACGATCTTCGCGCCTGCGGCAAGCGCGCGCTGCATCCCGGCGTCGCGCAGCTTCGCGGCCTGGTGCGCTTTCTCCAAGCTGTTCGGCTGGATGCGATTCGGGTTTCCCGGCTGCAGGATCGAGTCGAGCGCCCAGATCGTCGGCACCAGCACGGTGCCGCGCTGCTTCATCGCCTGCAGCGTCGCCTCGCCGACGCCGGTCCCGTGCTCGACGGTATGCACGCCGCCCTCGACCGCGATCCGAATCCCGGGATCGCCGTGCGCATGCGCCGCGACGTGCAAGCCGAACTTCCGCGCTTCGTCGACGACCGCTTGGACTTCGTCCAAGTTGAACTGCGGGACGTCGAACGCGTCGCCGTACGAGAGCACGCCGCCCGTCGCGGTGATCTTGATCAGGTCGACGTGGCGCTTGACGTGCTCGCGCACCTTTTGCCGGAAGCCGTACGGGCCGAACGAGACGCCGGACTCGATCTCGCTGTCGACGTGGACGTACGGCGGCAGATCGTTCATGTCACCGTGGCCGCCGGTGATCGAGAGCGCCGGCCCGGAGGCGAGGATGCGCGGGCCGGTGATTGCGCCTTTGGCGATCGCGTTGCGCATCGCGAGGTCGATCCCGTTCCCGCCGCCGACGTCGCGAACGGTGGTGAAGCCGTTGGCGAGCATCGCCTGCGCGTTGCGGATCGACTCGATCGCCGCCTCGGCGACCGAGTCGGCGCTGCGCTCGCGGATCAAGTAATACGACGTGGTCGCGAAGTTGGCGACGTGCGTGTGCGCGTCGATCAGCCCCGGCATCAGCGTCGCGTCGCCCAGGTCGATCGTCGTCGCGCCGCTGCCCGCATCGCCCGCGTTGAACGAGACGATCCGCTCGCCGCGCAGCACCAGCACCCCGGGCGAGCGCATCGCGGTGCCGTCGAAGAGCCGCGCCGCGCGCAGCACGGTGACGCCCTCGTCGGCGCGCGCGGCGCGCGGCCACAGCGCCGCCGTCGCGGCTGCGCCGAGCCCGGCGAGGAACGCGCGCCGGTCGAGCAGCGCGGTTGCGCGCGCGAAAATGTCGTCATCGAAGCGGCCGTGCGGACAGCGGCAAGCAAGCGGATCGAACGAATGCGCCATGCGATCTGCTACGCGCCGCGAGGCGCAGTTCCTTGAGCGGCGCTACAGCGCGGCGCGGTGGCGCCCGGCGAAGTCCGACCAGGCCGAGGGTGCGACGGAAAGATCGCCGCGGTACGGCTGGTCGAGCTCGAAGATCAGCACGAACATCGCGACGATCACCGCGCCGACCGCGGCGGTCATGACGAGCTGCGTGCGCACGTTCGGCATGCCGGCCAGGTAGCAGAGGCCGACGACGATCACCGCGCCGATCCACAGGATCGCCCACTCGAAGGGCGAGATCGCGCTGGTGTTGTCGTCGAGGCGCTGGTGCCGCGCGTCGTGCAACGCGCCGAAGTACTGCAGTCCGAGCGCCTGCGCGTTCGACTCGCCGGCGTTGGCGGGACGGAAACGCGCGACGCCTTCGTAGGCTTTCGTGAGCAGGGCCTCGGCGCTCGCGCTGCTCTCGCCGGTGCGCATCTTCGGCCACTCGTCGTTGACGAGCAGGTCCGCGTAGCCGACCAAGTCGCGCCGCAGCTCGCCGCCCAGCGGTTCCGGGAACCCGCGCGAGACGTGCCAGAGATCGAGTGCGGCAGCGACCTCGTGCGCGCTGCGCACCGAGGTGGCGTCGAACTCTTGCCAGACGATCGCGATGATGAAGGCGACCGTCACCGCGAAGAGCGCGCCGACGACGCCCAGCACGATCCCGCTCACCGTGTTGAACTGCTCGAAGTCGACGCGCGGAAACGCTCGCCGCACCGCCAGCTGCCCGCCGGCGGCGAGCCCGCCCGCGACCACGATCGCCACGAACAGCAGCAGCCAGGACGGGACCGCGTAGAGCGCGTTCAAGAGATCTGCACCATCAGTCGACCTCGCGCGCGTTGAGGTCGACCAGCGCGCCGTTCACGCCGCTGCCGCGGTCGCTGGCCAGGAACGCGAGCGTGTCGGCGACTTCCTGCGGTGTCGCGGCGGCGGCGAAGTCCTCTGGGCTCAGATAGCCGCGCGCAGCGTCGGTCGCGACGCCGCCGAACCAGCGCGTTGGCGACGATTCCGTCGCCTTTGTGCTCGCGTGCAATCGCCTGCATCAGCACGTTGACGCCGGCTTTGGCGATCCCGAACAGTCCGCGTCCCGGCGCCGGCTGCTTCGACGAGCCCGCCGTCACGACGACCATGCGGCCGCGCGAGCGCGTGCCGGGGCGCGGCTGCTGCGCGAGCATCGCGCGCAGCGCCGGCAGCGCGAGGCTGTACGCGGTCTCGGTGAACGCAACGAGGTTCGTGCGCAGATCGTCGAGCGAAGAGTCGATCAGCCGGACGACGTGCCCGTCTCCGGCGAGGCTGACGAGCGCGTCGATGCGGCCGAACCGCTCGACGCACGCAGCGACCGCCGCGGCGGCCTGCGCCGAATCGGCGAGGTCGGCTGCGAACGGCATGGCCGCGGCGCGCTCGGTGTCGTCGAGCAGCGCGTCGATCGTCGCTTGCGCGCGTTCGGCCGAGCGCGAGACGACCAGCACGCGCGCGCCTTCGTGCACGAACGTGGCGAGCGTCGCGCCGCCGACGCGGCCCGTCGCGCCGGCGAGAAGGACCGCGTCGCCGTCGAGCAGATGCATCAGCGCCCCGATACGCCGCGCGCGCGGCGCTTCCCCGGCGGCGGCGCCAGATAGCAGGACGCCGCGTGGTCGTTGACGACGCCCGTCGCCTGCAAGAACGCGTAGCAGATCGTCGAGCCGACGAAGCCGAAGCCGCGCTTGCGCAAGTCCTTGCTGAGCGCGTCGGAGAGCTCCGTGCGCGCCGGAACGTCCGCCGACGTGCGCGGGCGGTTGACGACCGGTTCGCCGCGGACGAAGCTCCACAGGTAGGCATCGAACGAGCCGTGCTCGCGCTGCACGCCGAGGAACGCCTGCGCGTTGCGCACCGACCATTCGATCTTCGCGCGGTTGCGAATGATGCGCTCGTCGGAGAGCAACTTGGCGATCTCGCGCTGGCCGAAACGCGCGACCTTCGCCGGAACGAAGTCGCGGTACGCGCGCCGATAGCCGTCGCGCCGGTGCAGGATCGTCGACCACGACAGTCCGGCCTGCGCACCTTCCAGCACGATGAATTCGAAGAGGGCCCGATCGTCGTGCTGCGGCCGGCCCCACTCGCGGTCGTGGTACTCGATCATCGCCGGATCGGTGCCGGCCCAGGCGCAGCGCGTCGGCATTCTTCAGAGTTCTTTCATGGTTCCGGCCTAGCTTGGGACCCTCTTCAACTCCATGAGGGCACAGCGATGACGTCTGGTTTCGCGCGAAGCGCAGGCTTGTTCGCGGCTGCGGCCGCGCTGCTCGTGTTCGCGGGCTGCGGCGGGGGCGGCGGCGGCTCGGCGCCGGTTCCGCAGGCGATGCAGTCCGCGCAGGCCGGCGACACCACGATGATGACCCAGGTGCGCGTCCCCGCCGGGATGCAGTCGATGGACGCCGACTTCAACGACGAGCACGAGGACGGCGGCGCCGTCCTGCCGCGGCTCGTGAAGCAGACGACGATCGGCTCGACGGTCGACCCGCTCAACGGCGATCAGAACCCGTACGGTCTGGACGTCGCGCCGGTGAGCGCGGGGCTGCTGCACAAGGGGGATCTCGTCGTCTGCAACTTCAACGACGCGGCGAACGTGCAGGGGAACGGCACGACGATCGTCGCGCTCTCGCCGCACGCCGGCGCGAATCCGGTGCACGTCGACCAGAACGCCGGGCTGCTCGGCTGCGACGCGCTCGCGCTCGGGCCGACCGACAACATCTGGACGGCCGACTTCGGCGCCAACGACAACGCGATCGTCTCGCCGAGCGGAACGTTCCTCACCGGGATCCCGGGCGGGCCGTGGCACCATCCGTTCGGACAGGCGTTCTCGCCGCGCAACGGTCCGTTCGGCAACGGCGCGTTCTACGTGAGCAATGCCGGCGACGGCAGCATCGTGCGCGTCAACTTGACGGCGCCCGGGTTCACCTTCGACGTGATCGCGACGGGGTTCGCGGTGAACGGCGGCGCGCCCGGCAGCATCCTCGGACCTTCGGGGCTCGAGTACGACGCGCAGCACGACCGGCTGTGGATCGTCGACGGCGCCGACAACAGCCTCACGGCGCTGCAGTTCGTCTCGTTCATCCCGGCCGGCGGCGTCGTCGCGCACCCGAACGGAACGTTCACCGGCCCGGCGCGGAAGCTCGCGCACCGCGTCTTCCACGGCGCGCCGCTGAACGGGCCGATCAGCGCCGCGCTGCTGCCCGGCGGCCACCTCGCGCTCGGAAACACGCTGGACCCGAACGGCACGAACCTGATCGTCGAGATCACGCCGCGCGGCCGCGTCGTCGCGACGAAGAACGTCGATGCCGGCAACGGCGCCGCGATCTTCGGCATGGTCGCTACCGGCAACGACGACAACGTCAAGCTGTACTACAACAACGACAACGACAACACGCTGCGCGTGCTGACGCGTTAGCCCCCGCCTCGGACGCGCTCAGGCCCGTTCGGGTGGCGGGCCGGCACGGCGGTACGCGCGCTCGTCGTCGAGCAGCGCCTTCGCGAGCGGCAGGACGGCCTCGGCCTGCCACACGCCTTGCAGCACCGCGCGGTCGCCGTTGTCGTTGACCAGCTCCCAGCTCGGCCGCTCCGCGCAGCCCATCGATGCGAGCCGTTCGTTCGCAGCGTGCAGCGATGCCACGACGGCGTCGCTGCGCATTCGCTCGCGCAGCGCATCGTCCGCGACGCCGGTGAACTTGGCGACGACGCGCACCGCCTCGCTTTCACGCCCCAGCAACAGGCCGTCGACCATTGCGGCGCGCGAGACGCGCCGCCCGAGCACGACCGGATTCGCCCCGTATGTCACGCCCGCCGCGACGGCCGCGTTCGCGTGCCAGGTCGTCGTCTGTTCGTTCTCGCACCAGGCGGAATCGAGCTCGCGCCCGTACGCGAGCGACCCGCGCGTGTAGAACCACGACTCCAACGCGTTGCTGAACCCCACCGCCGCGCCGTCGGCGACCGGCGCGAAGAGCACCTCCAGCTCGACGTCGTCGGCGAGCATCGCGCGCAGCGCGTCGAGCGCCGGCTGCGCCGCGAGGCACCAGTGAGAGAGGACGTCGACGAATGCGGTGACTTTCATGCACGGCGTTTCGCCGCATCCACCGGCCGCTCCGCGGAGCCAGTTTGCGCGCGCGAAAGGAGCCACTCCACCGCTCCGGTAACGACTTCTCTAAGGGGGACGAACATGGCGCAAGACCAGGATGCCGGCATTGAGTCAGCAGCGGTCTCGGAACTTTCGCACGACGATCCGTCGGCGCCGCCGCGCGGAACACCGGACGAGGCGCTGAAATACCTGTGCGCCGGCAACGCGCGCTTCATCAAGGGCGGGCTGCGCGAGCGGCCGCGTCCGTCGGCCGCGGAGCCGCAGCGGCCGTGGGCGGCGCTGCTGACGTGCGCCGACACGCGAGTCGGGCCGGAGATCGTCTTCGACACCGGCTTCGGCGACGTGTTCGTCTGCCGCACCGCGGGGAACATCGCCGACGCCGACGTGACCGGCTCGATCGAGTACTCAGTCTGGAAGTTCTACGCACCGCTGGTCGTCGTCGTCGGACACAGCGGGTGCGGCGCATGCGACGCCGCGGTCGCCACCTTCGACGGCGGCCCGCTTCCGCCGGCGAGCATCGTCTCGGTCGTCGGCACGATCATGCCCGCGGTGAGCCGCATACGGCAGAGCGCCCCCGACCGGATGCGCCGCGTCATCGAAGAGAACGCGCGCCTGACGGCCGCCGCGCTCGCCGCCGGCCCGATCCTCGCGCCGGCGATCGCCGCCGGCAAGCTTCGCGTCACCTGGGCATATCACGAGCTCGCGACCGGCGTCGTGACGATTCACTAAAGCCGGTTCGCGCGTCAGTGCGTGCAGGTGGCGAGGTGGCCGTACGCGGCCATCGGGTAACTGCACGGCCACGGCACGAGGACCACGAGCAGCGCGCCGATGGCCATCCCTCGCAGGAAGCCGGCGCCGAAGCCGCGCGATTTGTTGCGGAAGAACATGTACCACGCAAGCGCTCCGGAGAGCAGCGCGATGACGAGCAACACGCCGCTTTCGCCGTATGCTTGCGCGCACGGAACCTTGTCCGAGCCCGGACCGAAAAGGAGCGCGGCGAAGCCGACGATCGAGACGACGGCGCCGACGACCATCGTGACGATCGCGCCGACGGCGAATCCCGCGGTGGCGTTCTCCCGTTGCGGCGGTCCGGGCGGAGTCACGCGAGCGCGGCCCGCGTGACGGTGCCACCCAGCGTGCGGGCGCGGACCTTCGGGAAGAGGCGCGCCGCGCAGAACGGCATGCGCACGACGTCGTTTCCGGCGCCCGCGACGTGGACGCAGCACTGCTCGAGCCGCTCGGTGATCAGCGTGTTCGCGTCCATGAAGTGCTTGATCGTCACGCGCTTCACGCGCTCGCCGACGAAGCGCGCCGAGGCGCCCGGCACGAACGCCAGCTTCAGCATCTCGCCGAACCCGCCGACGTCGCACGCCGTGCAGATCGTCTTCAAGTGCGCAACGAGCTCGGGGCGCGAGAGCGTCATCGACTCCGACATGACCCCGCCGAGCGCGGCCCGGACCTGCGCCAGCGACTCCGTGAACGCGATCGAGTTTCCGAAGACGCTCAAGCTGCGCTTGAGACCGTCTTCGCCGACGATCGCCGCCAGCGAGCGAAACGTCCGTTGATTGTCGGCAAGGAAGTAGCCGATCGAGCAGCAGTCGGGATGACTGCACGGCAGCGCGATGAGGTCGCGCGCCTTGACGCGGCCCGCGGTCTGCTTCTCGATGCGGCGCAGCACGCCCGTGGTGGTGACGCGCCGCATCGGATCGACGTGCGGGGCGCGGCCGGAGGCGAAGACCGGCTGGAACATGACGCCGCCGACGTAGGGTGTGGCGAACGCCGTGTCGAGAATCGCGCCGACCTCGCCGGCGTTCACCTCCGCGACCGTCGCGACCAGCGTGGTGAACACGCGCGCCTGCGAAAGCCGCTCGATCGCGCGGCGTTTTGTCGCGCGCAGGTCGGTGCCGCGCAGCGCGTGGTGCGTCTCTTCGCGCGTGCCGTCGTACTGGAGATATACCTCGACGCGATCGCGCAGGCGGGCCAGCGCCGACAGAAACCCGTCGTCGTTCGCGATCCGCACGCCGTTCGTGTTCAGGAGGATGCGGGTCACGGCGAGCGGGGCGAGCGCGTCCAGAATCGCGATGATCTCCGGGTGAACCGACGGCTCGCCGCCGCTGATCATCACGACGTCGAGCCGGCCGTCTTCGCGCACGATTGCCGTCTCGACCGCGTGGGCGACTTCGCGCAGCGGCAGATACTGCGACGCTGCCGGGCTCGACGAGGTGAAGCACGCCGGGCAGCTAAGGTTGCACTGCGTCGTCACGTCGAGCAGAAAGACGCACGAGTGTTGCTGGTGCGAAGGCCCGAGCCCGTACTCGTAGCCGAGCGGAAGCGGAAAGATCTCCTGCGTGTCCGGATTGATCTGCCGCGTCGGCACGCGCCACTGCTGCAGATAGCGCCACAGCTCCGCGTCCTCTTCGTACAGCGACCACACTTCGCCGTGCCCGCGCCGGCACCAGCGCCGCAGGTAGATCGCGCCGTCGCGCTCGACGAGGTGACCGTCCAGAACGTCGGTCGGCCACTCCGGATCGAAGCCCGGATCGTCGGCGAAACAGCGCGGGCACACCGCGCGCACGCTCTTCAGCAGAACATAGTCGTGCAGCATCAGGCGAAGGCGACCGAAGTCTTCAGCAACCCGCGCAGCTTCCAGACGAAGAAGATGAAGCCCGCGACACACGCATACTGCGCCAGGCTGAACCCGCCGTACGCCGGCACTTCGCGGTAGAACTCGATCAGAAAGCGCAGCGCGCAGAACAGCGCGCCCTGCACGAAGAAGATCCCGCCTTCCGGTAGCACGCGGCGCCGGTCGAGCATAGTGATGACCGCCAGCGTCAGCAGCGCCGCGAGCGCGCTGTACAGCTGCGTCGGATGCCGCAGCTCGCCGTGATCGTGCACCGCCCACGGCACGCTCGCAAGCTTCCCGTAGCAGCACCCCGCGATGAAGCACCCGACCCGCCCGATCGCCTCCCCGCCCGCGATCGCAAACGCGAACGCATCCCCGGTCGGTCGCCGAATCCCAAGCTCGCGCTTCGCAAAGTTGATCGCGATCCAACCGCCCGCAATCCCACCGAGGATGGTCTTGCCCGGCTCCCCGCCGATGGCCAACTGCAGGACACTAGCGCCGACGAGCCCGCCGATCAGCGCCGCGACAGCCAGCTTCCGAACATCGCCCTCAGCAAACCCACGCCGCCGCGCCGCCCACACGAACAGCGCGAGCCCCGCGCCATACGCGACGACATACGCGAGCGCGGAGAGCCCGAGCCGAAGACCGACCGGCAGAGCATCCACGGCCCGACGGTTCTGCGCGGGCGGTAGAAATGCCTTATCGGGCAAGCGCGGAGCGGTCTCGAAGCCCGAGCGAACGAAAGCCGCCGTCGTGCGCCGTATCGCCCTCGTCCTCATCGTCCTTGCTGCTTTCGCGATGGTGCCTGCGACGGCGTTCGCGTCGTGCGAGCCGGGTAGTCGGCTCGAAGCGAGCGACATCGTTGGGATCGAGGTGCTCCGCGATGAGTTTCCGAGGGCAAACGGCACACAGTACCGGCTTGACGTGCACGAGAACGCCCGCTACGACCAGGTCGCGCGCAAGCTGCTGTACCTCACGACTGCTACGCTGCGGACAAACTCCGCCCAGCCGTTGCCGCGCGGGTCGTACGTTCTCGACGGCGACGGTGCCGCGCTCTTGGCGAAGCTCGCGAACGAGCTACAACGCGAGGACTTCTTTTCGATGCGGCTCACGCCGACAGAGCAGATGTACATCGATGGTCCGATCTACTCCGTCATCGTGACCCGCTGCGGGGTGCGAACGGCGATCACGACGGTTCCCGAACCGCAGTGGCTGAGTTTGGGCGACGTAAACGGCCGCCGGTTCTTCGCCCTCGTCGACCGCCTCACGCAGCTCATGTCACGCGAACGCTGGATACGCGTCCCGGACCCCACGCCAAGTCCGTCCCCCGCCCCTTCGACAAGCTCAAGGTGACACGACAAGGCCCCAGTGAATCGCGCGCCCGCGCGACGGATAACAAAAGCCCCGGGACTGCGCCCGGGGCTCTTTCGACGTAGTTCTCCGCTCGGGGCGAAGATTACATCATGTCGTAGCCGCCCATGCCGCCGCCGCCGGCGGGCATGGCATCCTTCTTGGGCTCCGGCTTGTCGGCGATCAGCGTCTCGGTCGTGAGGACCAGGGCGCCGATCGAGGCGGCGTTTTGGAGCGCCGAGCGGGTCACCTTGAACGGCTCGACGATGCCGGCCTTGACCATGTCGACGAGCTCGCCGCTCATCGCGTCGAAGCCTTCGCCGGGCTTGGCGTTCTTCACGCGGTTCACCTCGACGCTGCCTTCGAAGCCGGCGTTCTCCGCGATCTGGCGGAGCGGCTCTTCGAGCGCGCGCAGGATGATGCCGACGCCGATTTTCTCGTCCGCGTTCTCGGTCTTGTTGGACGTCTCTTGGAGCGCCTTGACCGCGTGCACCAGCGAGCTGCCGCCGCCGGGGATCATGCCCTCCTGGACCGCCGCGCGGGTCGCGCTCAGCGCGTCCTCGATGCGGTGCTTCTTTTCCTTGAGCTCGGTCTCGGTGGCCGCGCCGACCTGGATCACCGCGACGCCGCCCGAGAGCTTCGCCAGGCGCTCCTGGAGCTTCTCGCGGTCGAAGTCGCTGTCGGTCTCCTCGATCTGCCGCTTGATCATCTCGATGCGGCCCTTGATCGCTTCCGGCTTGCCCTTGCCGTCGACGATCGTGGTCTCTTCCTTCGTGACCTTGACCGTCTTGGCCTGACCGAGCAGGTCGGGCGTGACCTTGTCGAGTTTGAGACCCAGCTCTTCGGAGACGACCGTCGCGCCGGTGAGGGTCGCGATGTCCTTGAGCATCTCCTTACGGCGATCGCCGAAGCCCGGCGCCTTGACGGCGACGGTCGTGAACGTGCCGCGCAGTTTGTTGACGACGAGCGTTGCGAGCGCTTCGCCTTCGACGTCTTCCGCGATGATGAGGAGCGGCTTCTGAACCTGTACGATCTTCTCGAGAAGCGGCAGGATGTCGGCAATTGCCGTGATCTTGCGCTCGGTGATGAGAAGGTAGGGATCGTTCAGCGTCGCTTCCATGCGCTCGGAATCC